>JAJXTW010000127.1 GCA_021783455.1 Nitrospirota bacterium
CACCAGCACGCTGAAGGTGATAAGCTGCAGCCAGTGCTCGATGATCCTGGCGGTGCTGAACCGCCGGTAGCGCGTTTTCATTAAAGACCTCCTTTTTCCTCCGGCCTACCTGTTGACTGCATCGCGCCAGATGTGCAGCAGGATCTGCAGCACAAAACCGATGACGATGAGCGGGATAAAGAGCTGGTACACGAACCCGGCGATAAATACGAAGGGCGACCGCTTGAGGCTCGGTTCGTAATGTGAGAGCCAGGCATCGGGGAAGTGCTCGTTTGCGTCGGGATGGCACTTCTGGCAGCGTTTGAGCAGATTGCTCTTGACGACGGCGGCATCGGACCCCCGCACGCTGCTGATGCCGTGCGTGCCGTGGCAATCGGTACAGACCGCAATAGGCTTTCGGGGCTTCGCGCCCGCACCCTTCTGCATCTTGTAGAGTCCCAGCGTAATACCGTGAAAATCGGACAAATAGGTTTTGACCACATTCGTCGACAGTCCGTATTTGCCGACGATCTCCGTCTTCCCGTGGCAGTTGCTGCACATCTCCGGGATCCGCTCGCGGTAATCGAGGGAAAAGGGATCTTCGATCGTATGGGCCGTATGGCAGTCCGCGCACACGGGCACGTCCTGATTGTGGTCGTTGAAAAGTGCCTTGCCGTGGACGCTCTTCGCATACTTGTCGTACTCCTGGGCATGGCAGCGCTGGCACCGCTTGGCGCTCGCAGTCCGTTCTTTGCCCACGGGGGCGACCTCGTGGGAACCATGGCAGTCGGTGCAAACCGGGGCATTCAGCTTTCCCTGGCTCAGCATGGTGTAATGAATGCTCTCCAGCGTTTTGGTGTATTTGTCGAAGTGACAGCGCCTGCAGCTTTCCGACGAAGCAAGCGAAAAATCTCTTCCCGTCCTGAACATGCGTTCCGGGTGCTCTTCCGAGGAAAATCCGAAATGGCAATCCGAGCAGCTGAGCTTTCCATGGACCGACATCTTCAGCGACAGGGTGTTCACGACGAGCGCCTGGCGCTCGCCGTTCTTCAAATGCATCGTGACCGGGCGGTTATGGCATTTCATGCAGTACTGCTCTTCATTCGTGAACGCTCCTTTCCCCGAGATACGGACGATCCCATGGGAGCCGTGGCAGTTCGTGCAGACAGGCGGCTTCCCGGTGTTCAGAACGCCGGTATGCACGGTATGCTTGCTGATCTGGTCATCGGCGTGGCACCGCCTGCAGATGAGCGATGACTTGATGCGGTACTGCTCGATACTTTTAAATTGGCGTTCCGGATGCAGTCCGCCGGAAAAATCAGTGTGGCAGCTCGTGCATGCCAGGGCATGGTGGACCGAGGCGTGGAACGTATTGGGATCGAGAAAGGCATCCAGCGATTCGTTGTTCTGAAAGACCTTGATGATCCCCGGCTTTGCATGGCACTCCAGGCAGCGCTCTTGCTCCTCGGACAGCCTGTCTGTCGTTCCGGCGGCGACGCCGGAAGCAACGAACAGGAGGGAGAGCAGAATCAGCATACAGGTGCTTCCTCGTGGTCCCTTCATGACGCCCCCCTTGAACAGCGGGGCGTCCGGCGTACGAAGTAAGGCCGGGATTCGTGCACGAGCGGCGGAGTATGATTGTTCTCGGACCGCGGCATCTGTGGCTTTTTCTTCACGTCGGACACCCCTGGAAGAAGGCACTGTTTTTACCGATCAATGCGAACTCCGATAGTCCGGATGCTCGCGCAGCACCGGCATGCGGTTCAGGATCCACCGGAAAATGAGGATGTGCAACATCGCGATCGCCAGGACGATGGCGGTCTCTTTCCACGGGGGAATGATGTGATGCAAATGATCCTGAAGATTCCAGTTGAAAGCCACCGTGGATACGTTGATCCTGTTTACGATGATCCCGAATACGGCAAAGAAGGCGCCGATACGGACGATTGCGCTGCTTCGCTTCTTTACGCCCAGCGACAGGATCAGTCCGGGCAGCAGCACGAACACGAGCATTTCAACGAGGAACCAGTGCCCGTATCCCGTGTTCAGCAGGCTCCAGTTGTCGTCGTGCGCGACGCCGATCACTTTCAGCGCAAAATAGACGTAGATCCCCACGGAAGCGCCCGTGCCGAGCCCGATCGTCAGGTTGTCAAGATTGCCGAGGAAGTTCCCGTCAGTCTTGTCCCGCAGGAACCTGGCGGAGAGGGTGCTGACGACGATGACCATGGCGAGGGCCGCGTAGATGCTCGAAGAAAGGAAGAACACGGGCAAATACTGCGAATACCAGAGCGGGTGCATCTTGCCCGGCGCAAGCAGGAACATGGCGCCCAGGGCCGACTGATGGAGCGTCGAGAGGATGATGCCGGCGATGGTCATGCCGATGGTGATCATCATGGCCCACTTGCGCACGCGCTGCGCTTTGAGCCATTCGAGGATCGCGGGGCTGAACTCGAGGAGCTGGACCGTCAAATAGGTCGCCACATGCCAGGCCACGAGGAACAGGACCGAGGCCGTACCGAAGCCGACCATCATGGGGTAGTAGATCCGCCAGGGCCTGCCGAGGTCGGTCAGGAGATAGATGACGGCGAAGAGGTACCCGAGGAAACCGGTCAAAACGCCGAGCCGCACGAGCGAGTGGTACCGCTTGAACCCGAAGATGTAGTAGGCCGTGGCCATGACGAATCCCGTTGCCGAAAGCGGCACGCCGGAAAAGAGCCCCCATCCGAGCAGAATGCCCCAGGGATAATCGTTCGACGCATGGGTCACCGATGCGAGTCCCTGGACGAACCGGACGGCGATGAGCGGAAGCCCCACGCTCAGGACGATCGCAGCGATCACGTTGAACGGCGTGATGAGCGTTTTCAGGTATTCCGGCCAGGACATGCCCATCAGCAGTTTGTCCATGAACCAGGACCGGAAGTTGTCTTGATGAACAGCATAGCCGTTGCTCATTTGCTTTCCTCCTTCTTCTGTGCGGGCTTGTCGTTATCCGCTTCGTCGCGGTGTTTGAGCGCCGCATAGCACATGCCGAAGAGCGCCGGCCAGATCGTGAACACGAGCGGGACGGATGACAGGAAGCCCTTGGTGAGCTCGATCGGCGGTTTGTTCGGCACGTTCGTCGGAAAATCGAGCTGTTCGAAGGGGACGCCGGAGATATACATCCAGTTTGTCCCGCCGGCTTCATGCTCCCCGAAAATGTGGTCCACGTATTTACCGGGTTCCTTCTCGATCCTGGCGCGGGCGATCTTGATGAGCTCGTCCCGCTTGCCGAAGGTGATGGCGCCTGTTGGGCAGGCCTCGGCGCAGGCCGTGACCTTTCCGTGCTTTACCCGCGCATCGTAGCACATGGTGCATTTCACGATCCTGGGTTCGAGCGCGCTCTCGTAGTCATAGGCCGGAACGGAGAAGGGGCAGGCGATCATGCAGTACCGGCACCCGAAGCAGAGGTCGGGATTGTACTTGACCGCGCCTTCGGGGGTCTTGGAGTAGGCGTGGATGGGACAGGCCGAGGCGCAGGCCGGCTCTTTGCAGTGGTTGCACTGCACCTTGCGGTAGATCGGCGTGTTCTTGTCTTTTGGGTTCTCGTACCGGTTGACGACGGTGTAGGCATGGGCGTCGGGCCGTCTCTTCTGATCGAAGACCGATGCGTCGTCAAAGGGAAGAGCGGGCTTCGGCAAATTGTTCGCTTCGTTGCATGCCTTTTCGCAGCTCCGGCAACCAACGCAAGCGGTCAAATCGGTCAGCAGGCCGTAGCTGTTCGGCCATCCGGAAAAGTCTTCGGAAGCCCGGGCCGATCCTGCGGTCCCGACTGCTGCCACGCCGCTGATCGCGGCAACGGTCCCCAGGAATGCCCGCCGGTTCATGCCCTGTTCGGGAACGGGTGCGTTGTCCGGAGCTTTTTCTCCGTCGCCTTCGTCTTTCCCGACGGGTTCAGTTTGATTGATTTTCATACCGTCTCTCCTTATCATCGAGGTTCTTGTGTGCTCTGGCAGGCCTAGTATCCGCTGTTGCTGCCGACCCTGTCCGTTCGCCGGGCATGGCACAACTCGGTGCAGCCCTTGGGATCAGTGCCGATATCGCCCATGCCGCGATGACAGGTGAAACACCGTCGATGATACGCGGTCTTGAGCCCCGGCATGCCTGCGTTGTCACGGTCGAACTCACCATGGCAGCTTTTGCACGACGAAAAACTGCGGCTTACCGAATTCCTGAATGTCGCCGGAGTAAGGGCATGGCATTGCTTGCACGGCAGGCCGTTTCCCAGAGCGTGTTCATGATGACAGGCCGCGCAACTCGCGGCAATGGCCGCATGCTTCGGGTGATCGAAAATGACCGGAGCGTACGCGTCCTTCAAGCTGCCCAGGACGCGCACGCCCGGCGCATCGGCCGCTGCGCCGATAAACGGCGCGGCCAGGATGCACAGAAAGGCGATAACCATACTGGTGGAGAATTTATTCATCATGGACTTTTCCTTTCTTCTCTCCGGAGGTCTGAAAGAGCGCGTTACTTCTTCGCACTTTTCCCGTCATTGGTCTCGGCCTGTCTGCGTTTCTTCCCCGTAAAGTAGGCTTCCATGGGGCTCCACTCGAAAGACACGTCCATGCCCGTCCTCTTAAGAAGCGCGGTGCAGCCTTTGAGCAACAGGCTTACTGCTTCGGAAAGGACCACGAAAAAGAAGCCGAAGGGCAGCATCACGACGTATGCGAGGCCGATAAACGGCGCAGCCGCGATCTTGCCGATGTTCTTCATCGTGGTCCGGTATCCGGTCCGCTTCAGGTGTTCCAGGTCGTCTTTTCCCGTGGCAACCACGGTTGCAAAGGGCCGGGGCTTCATGACCTCCCAGAACAGGAGAAAACCGGCGATAAAAAGTATGGACAAAATATATTCGATGCCCTTCACATGGGTCATGAAATCAACGAGCGTATACATGGCACTCCTCCTTATTTCCGGCGGCTGGTACGCCGCCTGTTGGTGGTGGACCCGTACGCTCCTGCGCACGGGCGTCCGTTTCCCACTGTTCACGGTGCGCTTTTCTTGTTTTTCTTTTTTCCCGACAAATATGCTTCTTTCGGCCTCCAGCCGAAGGACAGGCTCTTCCCGATCAGGCTCAAGACACCGTTGGCCGCTTTTCCCGTTGCCAGGGCCGCGATGGTCGCGATGCCGATGATCGGGACACACAGGACGTACAGCAGGCCGATGACCGGGCCGACGAGCAGCATCATCCCCGCCGGCATGCGGAGATAGGTTGCCGATGGTCCTCCCGTGAGGGCGCATTCCTCTTCCACGTCAATACGGTGTCCCGTCGACAGATCCCAATACGTTCCCTTTCCAACCTTGTGTCCGCTCTTGTAAGTAAGCATAATATTCACCTCCTTTCCTGTTGTCTGATACAGGTATAGCAGGGGAATGAAGATTTGGAAATTGGAAGAATATCCTATTCGAATAGGTATTTATTCCTACGCAGTATGTACCGTATTATTTACAGAAAACTGCAAGCGGTTTATTGAGGGGAGGAGCGCAAAAAATAATGCGATATAAGCGGAGTGCGCGATTGTTTGGGTGAACGATTAAGGAGCATGCGAAGGTGCGAAGAAAAGCACGAGACGGTCAGCGGGTGTCCTGAGGCTTTTTTGATTGATGATGACTTTTTGCAATGCAACAACAGGCGGCACTAAGATTGATTGTTCCCAGCCAATGTAATAACGCAGCGATGACGTCAGTGCAGCATGCTCTCCGAGATTCTGGTCAGTTCGAAGGGGCCTGATCTCATGGTAACCGTTATGGCGCTGTTGCCCTCATTCCAGCTCATACGGCTGCAAGGCTCGCCGTTCCCGCACGTTCCCACCTGGAGCGCAGCCGTTCTTCCCTTCATGATATATTGCACCTGCTCGCTGACAGTCGTAAGAGCGATGTCCCTGTCGGTATTGAAGGGGCCTTCGGCCTGGGATATGGTCAGCACGGCCTCGTCAGATCCCGCGCGCTTGAACTCTATGACGCTTGCCTGAAATGGCTTTCCCTGGGCAAGGATCTTCGACGGCGGCCAGCTTACCTGCTGAGGAAAATAGGAGGGCACGTAGATCACCTTCCCGGGCAGGGCGGCGCGGACCTCTTCGATGCTGTTATAGCGTCGGAGCGTTTCCTTCTGGAGAGCAAGGGGCGCCCAGTTCGCGAGCAGCAGGGCCGCAACGAGGATTGCGACGGCCGCGACAAAGGCTGCGATGCCCGACAGTTGTTTTTTCATCACCCACCTCCTGTACGTCAGACGATCAGGTAGTTCAAGAGCACGACGGCCGAGAGCGTCAACACAAAGGGAGCGAGAGGGTCTGGCTCCGGACCCGCCGGTTCCGTCTCAAGCCTGGCGATCCTGCTTTCCAGGTGAAGATTATGACTGTATTCCTCGAGCGACATGTTCGCCGACGAGGACTGCAACGAAGACAGCACGTGTTTCTTATCCGGTTTCTGGTAGAAATTCTTCAGGGCTCCGGCAAGCGCCCCGCGGTTGCCCGTCAGGGCGACGGCGATATCATCGCAGATTTTTTCCTCGTCCCTGACCGCCCTCCGGTATTTTACCAGGACGACGGGGTTGAAGAACTGGACGATGCGGAAGAGGAACAGCGCGACAAGCAGCGGACGCCTGCTCCGGGCGATGTGGGCCAGTTCGTGAGCGATCGCCGCCCGCAGCTCTTCGCTTGAAAGCACCCGGGTGAGCCCGGAGGACAGATAAATGACCGCTTCCCTGCCCGTTGCCGAGAACAGGAACGGTTCCTCCTCGTCGATGAGTATGACCTCGGGCTTCCGGATCGCCAGGACCTTTGCCGTGTCCTGGACAAACGTGCCCGCATCAAAATGGGTCCCTTCGTCAACAGAGTGTTTTGGCGTCATGGTATGACGGAGAACGGGGATCAGTTCCTGGAAGAGAAACACGAGGCTCGTTGCTCCCAGCATCACGAGGAACAGCACGCCCACGGGTACGCCCCACCCGAGCTCGAGGGTGAGCCACCTGCTGCTGTCAAAGAGGGCCTCCATCCTGAAGAAAACGGAACTTCTGGCAGGGTTGATCAACTGGTAGAGGGGAAAGGAGAAAATCGGGAAAAGGATGACGATGAGACGGAAGCGCTGCCTGATCAGCGGATCATAGATCTTCCACGCCTTGAGGGCGCGGTCGACGAGCACCGCCGCAACGAGGGAATGGCAGAACGACTGGACCACATACATGCCCACAGAAGTATTGAGGAAGGTTGATATGCCCATACCTCACAGACAGGAAGCAGATCAGAGGTCGCGGCGCCGGAGGGCGTCCGCAGAACAAAACCAGTAAAATTATACCGAAATCAGGCTGGAGTTGCCAGACAAAGATTGCTGCCCGAAAGCTGAAGTTTTGCCGGGGAAATCATAATGAAAAAGCCGAGGATTTGCACTATAATGATCATATTTAAAAATGAGGACGCATCTACGCAGCAAGGAGGACCATACGGAACTTTTCGATGTTCTGGATAGCAGAGGCATAAAGACCGGCGAAGTCATTGCGCGCGATGAAGCGCACAGGATAGGTGCATGGCACGGGGCATTTCACTGCCTCATCATCGGGCAGCGGCAAGGAAGAGGCTACGCGCTTTTCCAGAAACGATCAACAACAAAAAAGATCGCTCCGGGAAAATTCGACGTGAGCGTGGGCGGACATTACGCCAGCGGCGAAGACGCCGGCGTTGCCGGGCCGCGCGAGATCAAAGAGGAACTGGGGCTCGAAGTGTCGTTCTCCGACCTTGTCCCGCTCGGTCGCCGGGTCTTTGTGTACGGTTTTACACCGGGAGTCCGGGAATACGAGTTCCAGGATATTTTTCTGCTGCCGCGGACTATCAGTGTCCGGGACCTCACCCTCCAGCGTGAAGAGCTGGACGGCGTCGTCGAGATGGACGTGGAGGCGGGGATTGCGCTCTTTTCGGGCAAGATGCGGCAGATGGACCTGTTGCTGAACAAGAGCGACGGTTCAGGGGAAACCGGAGGAGTGACAGCCGATGACTTCGTACCCGGTCTTGACAACTACTACCTCAAACTACTTCTCCTCGCACAGCGATATTTAGAGGGCGAACGCGAAGCACTTGTCATTTGAATCTCCATCTTCTCCTTGCTATTTCATCA
>JAJXTW010000128.1 GCA_021783455.1 Nitrospirota bacterium
CGAAATCCCTGAGCTTTCTGCGAAGCAGGATACGGAATGGCAGAAAAAATGCCCTATGTGCGGGGGGCGAATGGATTTTTATATGGATGAGAATAAGTGGATTTGCTTTTCCTGCGCCTTCGAAGAGCCAAAAGAGGGGGACCTTCGGGATAAAAACGAAGTGAAAATTGAATTTGAGGACGAACCGAAACCTTTTCAGACTTCGGGGCCGGCAGCCAAACCATCACCGTCCATTGCCGTCCCTGTGGCAGACATGCCTTTTGACGCATATGAGGAACCGAAAAAAAGATCATCACCGCCCCATAGCCAAGCATCGTCCAAAAAAAAGACTTGCCCGGCCTGCCGAAAAAGAATGAGTTGGCACGAGGAGGAGAAGGCCTGGCGGTGCTCCTTCTGCGGATACGAGAGAAGTATTTAGGGGAGAGATCATCGCACTTAGAACAAAGCCCTTTGCCCGAAATATGGGCTGTAGTGAGTAGCCCAACCTACAAAACTTTCACCGCTATGTCGATCAAGGGAAGTATCATGTCGATTGGGGTGCAGAGAACGATATTACATTCGATCATGCCGTCGGAAATGAATAAAGAACGACGATGTCGGGTTTCGCTAAGCTCTACCCGACCTACGTAGTGACCTCGGAAGCGCCAGCCGAAGGAGGAACGAGCCTCTTTCCCGTAATGAAGAACAACGCCAATAATAAAAGGGGGTTGCCTTGGATTCCAATTTCGATCTAGAGGCGAAACCTCTAGTCAGAGCACTCATTTTTTCTGCAGTAAAATCGATAGATCCCACAGCAGTCCCAGATATTGTACCTGCGCCGATAACTCACCAGGACCTGCTGCAACTCGGAATAACGCGGGCTGCGAAGGATATCTCAGACAAAGCACTTCTGTTGCTGGGACGAGGAAGTATCTCTTCGAGCGACGTTTTGCCCGGCGATGCACCCGTTGTAATCGGCTTCAGCCTGTTCGTAATGCTTGAGATAATACAAATAGTGAGCAAAGAGGGCATTCCTGTTGACGTAAAAGAGCTGACGAAAAAATTAATCGAGCAGCATCTTTGTCAAAAGATCAGGACAGCGGACAATGATCAAGCTGCAAAAAAGGAAATTTTTGAAATTTCCCGGATAGCGACACAGATACCCAGCCAAATTTTCGAAACTGCAAAAGGGGAAGTGGAAGAACTTTTCAGCAGGTGCTATTCAGTAATTCCCGGATTTGTGCAGGGCGATGATGAAACCAGGGTACAGTTAATGCCGATATTCGGAACTGCCCTACATGTGCTTTTACAGGCGCAGGTCAAACCGAATGGTTAAGCCTTTCATGGAAAACCGGGACACCGAGCAAAACTGAGGAGAAGAACATGCTTTAACCTGGCGGTCGAGACCGACGGGCAAAAAAGCGTGTCTCGCCTGCTCCAGCATACAGCCAGTAGGTCGCGTAGAGTCGTCGCGAAACGCGATGCATTCGCATAATTTCAATCGCAGTGGTAGGTTGGGCAAAATGCCTCTCTTGCCCAACAGAATTTCAAAGATGCCGGGCTGTGATACGTAGCCCAACTTACAAACCAGGATACAAACAATGCAACAGAATAAGATGATGCCGGCGGCCCTATGGATTGCAGGCCTCACGATTGCTGCCTATGTGCTTGCCCAAGCATATGAAAAGATCGGACTTCGGAATGGAGATGTGCTGCGCCGCGTCAATAGACAGAATCTCGATAACCCTGCAAAGCTCTTCAGTCTTTACCAGGAGATGAGAAACAAGCGGCATATCGCAATCCTCCTTTCCCGAAACGGCCGGAATCAGACGTTCGATTACGATATCCGTTGAATTCCCGAGGAAACTAAGTTTATTGCATATCCTTATGTTCTTACCATGGCGACCCGTCCGCCGGATCAATTGAAGGCACGGGGCTCGGTCTTGCCATAGCGAGGCAGATCGTCGAATACCATGGCGGCCGGATATGGGCCGAGAGCGAACGCGGGAAAGGGAGCACCTTCACGTTTACCCTGCCGTCAGCCGGACACGGCGCGCCCGCGCAACACGAGCTCTGACGCCTCTGTACGCCTCAAGTTCTTGACAATCCCCGGGGTGAAGTATATGATCGTGCGAAATTCTCCTTGGAGGCGCAGCGCGTGGCTGACTATTTCAAGATCATTTACGAATATAAATTCAGCAACAATACGTTGAAGAGATTTGATCTCCTGCTCGACAAGGAGAACCTTGCCCTGGTCAGCGGCAAGAACGACAATTCTCCTGCATGGGCGCGCCTGGATTTTCATCAATGCACGAACTGTCCACTGAACACGACCCTTGCCCCTTATTGTCCCGTTGCGGCGAATCTTTCGGGAATCACGCAGGAATTCAGCGGCGTCACCGCCGCGGACAGGGCGACGGTCACTGTTACGGTCAAGGAGCGGACGTATTTCAAAGCAACATCGATCCAGGAAGGCTTAAGCCCGCTGCTCGGAATCATCATGACCACGAGCGGATGTCCTGTCATGGAACCGCTCAAGCCCATGGTCAGGTACCATCTTCCCTTTGCCAGTCTGGACGAGACCGTCTTCAGGATGGTCTCCCTCTTTCTGGTGGCCCAGGTCATACGGGGCCGGGCTGGCAAGGAGCCCGAGTGGGACCTGGAGGGCCTTTCCCGGATCTACGCGGAAGTGAAAAAATTGAACAAGGACTTCGGTCAACGAATGATCGCTGCGGCGCGCAATGACGCCAATGTCCATGCCCTGGTGAAACTGAATGTGTTCGCTGTCATGGTCCCTGTTGCGGCGGAAAACATGCTGAAAGAAATTACCCCTTATTTTTCGTCCTACCTTAAGTAGGCCTTTCCGGCGACGCGCTTTTGCAAAGCTTTTTAAGAAAAAAATCGAAGCGTTAATGCAATGCATCCCGCCTCTTTTCTCCCTGCAGCCGGCATTACTTTATCCTGAAAACGGAAGTTGGACGCAGATCAACGCAGATTTCCGCGGATAAATCAAAAAGATAATCTCAGTTTGGCATTCACCTAAAAAGCGATTTGAGTTTTTAATTCAAGCTCTTGAAAATCCGCGTGCATCTGCGCAAATCCGCGTCCAAGTGCTCTTTCTAGGTTGATGCACGTATATCGCCGCGTCGAGGATTGTCAATAAATCATGCAACCCTCCGTGTGACCACGGCATTCTGTTTTATTGGTGCATGAAACGGGTGACAAACTCCCAATCTTGTGCTATATCTTAGCAATACCGCCGCGATTGATGATGCGTGCGGTAAACTTACATGATTCTCCTCCCCACCGTTGTTCATCCATCACTGCGACCACGAGGAATTGAGCAGGGAGCCACCATGAAAGTCCCGGAGAAGAAAACTGTTGGTTCGCCGATCCGGAAAAAACCTGCGCAAACAGGCAGCGACGAAGGGATACGCTTCAAGACCTTGTTCGAACAATCTCCGTTCGGCGTGCTTCTTATCGATCTTGAAGGGAACCTGCTCGACTTTAACGAAGCGGCGCACCGCCAATTAGGATACTCGCGGGAAGAGTTCGCAAAGCTTCGGCTTTCGGAAGTCGATGCAATCCAGAGTCCCGGGGAGATACAACGGAGCATTGCCGATGCCTTGGCAAAAGGGTGGGCCGAATTCGAAGTTGTCCACAAGACCAAGCAGGGCGAGCCGAGGAACGTGCATGTCATCAGCCAGGTGCTCGTCTTGTCCGGCAAGACGGTTTTTCACACGATTTGGCGCGATATTACGGACCGGAAACGGGCGCAGGACGCGGTCAGGCGCAGCGAAGAAAAATATCGCACGCTTTTCGACAACACTCCCCTGGGCGCTGTCATCGTGGACATGGACCGGCGCATCGTGGATTGTAATGTTGCTTTTCAAAAAATGCTGGGCTACAGTCTCGCAGAGCTGAAAACCATGACGGTCCCTCAAATCAGCCATGCAGATGATGATCTGGCGACCCGAGGGCATTACCGGGCCATGATCAACGGGGACATCGACAGTTTTACGATGGAGAAGAGGCATATCCGGAAAGACGGAAGAATCCTCTGGACCAATTTGACGGGGACGGTGATACGGGATGACCAAGGCAAGCCGCAGTATTTGTTCGGCATCGTAGAGGACATCAGTGAACGTAAGAAAACCAAGGAATCCCTGCTGCTCTTCAGGAACTTGCTGAATCAGTCGAATGACGCGATATTTGTCAATGACCCCGCAGCGGGCCGCTTTCTCATCGTGAACGATAAAGCATGCGGCAATCTGGGATACAGCAGCACAGAACTGCTCGCGAAGAGGACCATGGATATCGAAGCAACTTTCCCGGATCAGGCCTCCTGGGATGCCCATGTCAATGAAGTGAAAAGCCGCGGCTATATGATTTTCGAAGGAAAGCACAAGCGTCAGGGCGGGGCCTTGTTTCCCGTGGAAGTAAATGTTACGTACATGACTGCAGGGGACAGGGATTACATGGTGGCAGTGGCCCGGGACATCTCCGAGCGTAAATTGTCGGAGCAGGCCCTGCGCCTGAGCGAAGAACGTCTGTCGAAAGCGCAGAAGATGGCCCACGTCGGCAACTGGGAATGGGACCTGGTCACGAATCAGCTCTACTGGTCCGACGAAGTGTATCGGATCTATGGAGTGGACCCTGCAACGTTCGTTCCGACATTCGACGCTGTCGGGAAAGCCATGCATACCGGCGACCGGGAGCCTTTTGCAAATGCCGTTCATGCCGCGATCTACGAACGAAAGCATTTCGAGATGGATTACCGCCTTATCCGGCCCGACGGCACGGAAAGGACCGTGCATACCATAGGCAAGGTAACCTACGACAGCGCAGGCAAACCCCTCATCAAATCAGGCACGGTCCAGGATATCACCGAACAAAAGCAGGCCGAGGAAAAGCTCCGGCAGAGCGAGGAATTTGCCAGGAACATCCTGAACACGGTGGACGAGGGGTTTATCGTCATCGACAGGGATTTCCGCATACAAACCGCCAATAAGGCTTATTGCAGCCAGGCCGGCAGGACCTCCGATGAGGTCGTCGGCAGGCATTGCTACGAAATATCCCACGGCGCACTCCGGCCGTGCTACGAAGAGAATGAGGAATGTGCTGTCCGCCGCGTCTTTGAGACGGGCAAGCCCCATACGACGTTGCACCGGCACCGCGATGCAAAAGGCTCGATCCTGTACGTAGAGACCAAAGCTTTTCCCATACAGGTCAGCTCGGGCACGGTTACGTCGGTCATCGAAACAGTCACCAACATAACGGAAAAACACCTCCTTGAAGAGGAACGGCTGAAAACGCAAAAACTCGAGGCCATCGGGACCCTGGCAGGAGGGATCGCGCACGACTTCAACAACCTGCTCCAGGGAGTATTCGGTTATATCTCCATGGCAAAGATAAAAATCGACCAGAAGGCGCGGTCCCTCGCCATGCTCGAACAGGCCGAGAAGGCGCTCCACATGTCGGTGAGCCTGACCAAGCAGCTGCTGACCTTCTCGAAAGGCGGAAAGCCGGTAACGAGGAAGATGGACGTGCTCCCGGCAGTCGAGAACGCTGTAAAGTTCGCCCTGAGCGGTTCCAGCGTCGACTACCGCATTACGGCCGACAAGGGCCTGCGGTCGGTGGAGGCCGACGAGGGGCAGGTCGGGCAGGTGATCCAGAACATTGTGCTGAATGCCGATCAGGCGATGCCTTTGGGCGGCATGATAGCGATTACCTTGAAGAACGTGCGCGCCCCCCGCCCCGGCCTGCCACCCGCCTTGACAAAGGGCGACTACGTTGAAATTGTCGTTCAGGACAGCGGCATCGGCATTTCAGAACAGTATCTGCAGAAGATCTTTGACCCGTATTTTACGACCAAGGAAAAGGGGAGCGGCCTGGGGCTCGCCACGTCCTATTCCATCATTAGAAACCACGGCGGCGTGATCGCCGTCGCGTCGGTGGTGGGCAAAGGCACGACCTTTTCCGTTTATCTTCCTGCCGTTGAAGCCAAGGCAAAGTCCGTCGAAGCTCCCGCGGTCCCTCCTTCCGGCCGGAAAGGAAGGATCCTGGTCATGGATGATGAAGAACTGATACGGGACATTGTGGGAGAAATGATGCGGGTAGCGGGTCATGTAGCGGAATTTGCGGAGCAGGGCGAGAGCGCCATAGCAAAATACCGGGCAGCGAAGGATTCGGGCAACCCCTTTGATATCGTTATTCTGGACCTGACCATCCGTGGAGGCCTCGGAGGTAAAGAGACGATAAAGCGGCTGCGCGAGCTTGATCCGGGCGTCAAGGCGATCGTGTCCAGCGGTTTTTCGGAAGATTCTATCGTTGCCGACCACCGGACATACGGCTTCGCAGCATGCTTGATGAAACCCTACGAGTTTGAAGAACTGAGAGATACGCTGAATGCCCTCCTGAGCGACTAAGGGTCTCCCGCGTCCCGGGGACGTTCGTCTTTATCGATCAACCCCTTGGGAATGGACCAGGCGCCCGCGTCTTTGCCGGACCACAAAGGGCCTCCCGGGTGAACGAGCAGGACCTCAAGAACGTTGTTTCGCCTGCGATAGAGAAGCCCGCCGGCACTCGTTATCATGCCAACCTCATCAAGACCTCAAGACCGCTGATCTTTCAGGAAACGGAGCATAACATTGACCGGGCGGCCTCCTTCACCTATTTCCGATCATGTGAAGATTCATCGGAGCCGGAGTCCTCTATTGCTCTTTCCACGTCCGGGTCCAACCTTATATACGCCCTTACTATGCCGTCATTCCGAAGAGAGTACGAGGTGAGCAGAACATCGGACATGCCGAATTCATAGGGAATATAGAGGGGACGCACCTCGTAGCCGATGGTACCTCCGGCATCGTCGGATATCCTGCGCACCTCTGTTTTCCAGATGCGGTGGAAAGTGCACCGGAGAAAGGAGTCCGCTTCGCTGAAGGCCTGCAGAGCCGGCACATCCTTCTTTACCTTGTAAGAGGTGTCGAGGTCGTAGATTTCGAAGGGATATTTGCTTCCTTCGTTCACGAGAATAACCACGTTCTTTATATCATCGGGATAACGGCATCCGTAAAGCAGCAGGGTATAGGTTCCCGTGACTGCAGCAGGTTCAACAGCCGAGGTCGTGAGCTGTTTGCCTGCCATGCAGCCCGCGAACATTATTGCAAGGAATGCCAACGCTGTTGCGCCAAGTCCCGATTTTTTTCCGTTCATCATGATCCCTCACTTTTTAAACGTTGGCTTGCCTGGATCGATCCGTTTTTCCTCTTCACTTTTATTATAGACCCGCATTGCCCATCCCGCACAATCAATGAAGAAGCATTAAAACCGTGTACCAGGCGCAGGGAGCGTGTCTCATCTATTCCCGTAATCGGCTTAGCCTGCTCTCGCCTCTAAAAAATCTTGTCGAAACTGTTGACTTTGGTTTTGAATTTCGTATGATGGAGGGCATTGCGCTTCTGCGGCGATGCTCCAGGGGCCCGGGCTTCTGTGCGGCTGCGAACGAATTCACCCTGGTGGGGTGGCGGAATACTATGAAGAATTGGTCAAACAAAAGGGTCATGGTCGTTGACGACTCGCAAACGATGCGGATGCTGCTATTGTTCCATGTGATCAAGCTGCTGCCCGGCGTGAAGATCATGGAGGTGGTCAACGGTTCCCACGCTCTGGAAAAGCTGAAACAACAGGATGTGGACCTTATTCTTACGGACATGAACATGCCGGAGCTGGACGGCGCGGGGCTGATCTGCGCGGTCAGGCTGGAACTAAAGCGGCAGACGCCGATCATTGTCATCACCACGAAGGGCGAACAGCGGGACCGGGAGCGGGGCATGGAACTCGGCGCAAACGGGTACATCACCAAACCGCTTGATATCCGGCAATTCAGGTCAACGGTCCTGAAATTCCTCTCCTGATCACAGCGCCGGTCCTGCTGCGTAATTCGACGGGAAAGAGGATTGTGCAAAACGAGTATCGTCAGGACTTCTTGCGAGGCGGAGTTTTTTTCTTCGCTGTTTTCTCTTTAAGAGCTGACGCGGAATACAGGTAATAGGCGCAGTCCGGCCCTACGAGCCTCCTCGCAGCATCGAAGGAAAGTTTTACCTTAACATCTATG
>JAJXTW010000129.1 GCA_021783455.1 Nitrospirota bacterium
AAGGCAGAGACACGATCAAAGGAAGGGACATTACCAATCTGGGCGAAGACGAATTGGCCCCTGTCAGGAACAGCAGTTTCGGCTTCGTGTTCCAATCCTATCACCTCGTTCCTTCGCTTACTGCGCTGGAAAACGTCATGTTTCCGGCTGAATTGCGCGGCGACCGGCAGGCGCGGGAAAAGGCGGAAGGTCTTCTCATACGGGTTGGGCTTTCGGACCGGGCCGGAAGTTTCCCGCACCAGCTTTCGGGCGGTGAAAAGCAGCGCTGCGCCATCTGCCGCGCCCTGATCAATGAACCTCGCATCATTTTCGCTGATGAGCCTACGGGGAATCTCGATTCGGTAAATGGCAAGGCCGTGCTGGACCTGCTCCTGGACCTCCGCCGCGAAAAGAGCACAACCCTGGTTATGGTCACGCACAGCAGGGGCATCGCGGCCAAGGCAGGCCGCGTGGTCACGCTCCGGGACGGAAGGGTTGAGACAGGGAATTTCGATGTTTAACACGCATCTTGTCCGACGCCAGATCGCCGGCTCTTGCCACCAGGCCGTTGTCTTCGTGCTGTGCGTCGCCCTTTCCCTCGTGACCCTGGTCTCGCTTTCAGGATTCAGCCGGAGCGTGCATGCGACGTTCTTAAAGGACGCCCGCGCGCTGCACGCCGCGGACATCATCATACATTCGCACGCTCCCCTCTCCCCCGCCCTCGTAAAAGAGCTTTCCTCCCTTTCAAAGCAGGGCCGGATCGAAAGCGCGCGTGTTTACGAATTCTACTCTGTCGTGCGGGCCATAAGAAGCCGTTCCGCTGCCGGGCGGCATGACGAAAGCGGGCAGTTGAACACACTTCTTGCGAATTTGAAGGTGGTCGAACCCGGCTACCCCTTTTACGGCACACTTGTCCTTGCATCGGGAAAGCCGTCCAGTGAAGTACTGACTCCGGGCAACGTTGTCGTGGAACAGGCGCTCTTGGACCGGCTTTCGTTAAAACTCGGCGACCGGCTCAAAATTGGGGGCGCCGTTTTCGTGATCAGGGACGTCGTGCTGCGGGAGCCGGACCGGCCGGTCAATTTTTTCAGTCTCGGCCCGCGCATCTTCATCTCCAGCCGCGACCTCGCCTTTCTTGACCTGCTGGGCAAGGGGAGCCGCGTGAACTATAAGGTCCTTGCCAGGGTAGCGAATCAGGCGGCCCTGGACCGGATCGCAAAACAGCTCCAGACAACATCGGACAAGGACAATGAGCGGGTCGATACATTCCAGACCGCGGATTCCGGCGTCAAGCGGTTCTTTGACAACTTTCTTTTTTTCCTGAACCTGATCGGCATCTTTACCCTGCTGTTGGCCGGAATCGGCATCCAAAGCTCGCTTACGGCCTTTCTCCGGGAGCAGGAGCGGACGATCGCGATCATGAAGGCAATCGGGGCCAGGGGCCGGTTCATTGTCCTGCACTACTGCGCTCTGGTCTTTTTTCTCGGGCTCGGAGGCACGATCCTGGGACTTGGTTCGAGCCTTCTGCTGGAAAGGATCCTCCCCACCCTGTTTCAGGGTTTCCTTCCGTCAGGCATCGAGCTCGGCATCTCAGGGACCTCGATGCTGGAGGGTCTTGTTCTCGGCACGGTGGTAGTGGCGCTCTTCACCCTGCATCCGCTGCTTCGCCTTCTGGAGGTGCGGCCTCGCGCCATCTTCGGCAAGGTCGAAGGCCTTGGGCAGAACCGCGTTCCCTGGCTTTTTATCCTGTCGATTGTTTTCTTCTTCTCCGGTATGGTCGTGTGGAGGATACCCGGGTTCAAGACAGGCGCGTACTTCGTTCTTGGCACAGGCCTTCTCATCGCGCTCTCGTGTGCCTGTGCTGACGGTCTCTTGCGCTTTCTAAAAAGAAGACGTGTCGGCCACCTCGTATTTCGCCAGGCGCTTAAAGGGCTGTACCGTCCCGGGAATGCCACGCGTGCGATCATCGTCACCCTGACTGCCGCGCTTACGGTGATCTCTGCTCTCACTCTCGTGCAGAGAAACCTCAATGAGACCTTTGTCAGCTCCTATCCTCCTGATTCGCCAAACCTTTTCTTTATCGATATCCAGCCTTCGCAAAAGGACCGCTTTGCAAAAGAGCTGGGGATGAATGCGATCTACTATCCTGTGGTCCGGGGCACGGTCATCTCCGTGAACAACGAACAGATCGATCGCGAAAAGGAAAGGGGGAAAAAGGGCGATAACCTCGGCCGCGATTTCAACCTCACGTACCGTGATCATCTTCTGGAGGACGAGAAGATTGTGGCAGGCGGGGGGCTCTTCAGGCCCGACTGGACGGATACACAGGTATCGGTCTTGGACACTGTGCTTAAAATGAGGGATATGAAGATCGGCGACACGATCACGTTCAGCATCCAGGGTATCCCCATTACGGCCAGGATAGCGAGCATTCGGACACGGACTCACACATCCCTGCAGCCCTTCTTCTACTTCGTGTTCCAGGATGCAGCGCTCATGGACGCACCCCAGACCCTGTTCACGGCCATCCGCATCGAAAAGGACCGCATCGCAGCGCTCCAGAACCGCATGGCAACCCGTTTTCCGAACGTGACCATCATCGACGTTACCCAGACGGTTTCCACTTTTTCGAAAATCATGACGCGGCTTTCACGGATCGTCAATTTCTTTACGCTGTTTTCCCTGGCAGCCGGCGTGCTTATTATCGTGAGTTCCGTGTTTGCCACTCGCTACGCGCGTGCCCAGGAGGCGGTCTACTTCACTATCCTAGGCGCACGCGCGCGCTTCGTGCTCGCCGTGTTTGCAGCGGAAAACCTGCTCATCGGGCTTGTGAGCGGTCTCCTCGCCGTCGTTCTTTCACAAACAACGACTTTTATCATTTGCAAATACGCACTCGATATCCCGTACACTTCTTTTATCGGAGTGAACCTTGCGATTGTTTCCATGACCATGATCGTTGTCACTACTGCGGGCCTGGGGGCCTCGGTCCCGGCCCTTCGGCATAAACCCGCTGCTTTTCTGCGTGAACAGACAGAAGAGTGATAGTGTCAAAGTTCGGATTTCATACGAGAAGGAATATGACATGAAGAGACGAATCAGGTTTGCAGCTGTCATTGCCGTCCTTATATTGCCGGCCCAGCTTTTGGGATGTGAACAAAGAAAGGAGACAGCAACCGTGCCGCAACAGAACCGATCCACCTATCAGGGGACCATCGTTGCAATGGGCGATAGCCTTACCGCGGGCTTCGGAGTAATCGAGAACGACGCCTATCCCGCGCAACTGGAGCGAAAGCTTCAGGCTGCCGGGCTTCCCTGGAAGGTCGTGAACGCCGGCATCAGCGGCGAGACGAGCAGCGGCGCGCTTTCGCGGGTCAACTGGGTATTGAAGCTCAAACCCGATATCGTAATCCTCGAAACCGGCGCCAATGACGGTCTGCGCGGCATCGACCCGCGCGTGACGCAAAGAAATATCGACGAGACGCTCCGCATCTTAAAGGAGAACCATGTCCTGGTGGTGCTCGCGGGCATGCGGATGGTTAGAAATCTCGGAAGCGAATATACCGACGCGTTCCATGCCATCTATCCCCGCCTTGCCCGGGAACACGACGTCCTCCTGATCCCCTTCTTTCTTCAAGGGGTGGCAGGCGAATCGTCCCTGAACCAGAAGGACGGCATCCATCCCACGGCAGAGGGGTACCGGATCATCACTGAGGCGATCTACCCCTATGTGTTTCAGGCGATCAAGAGATATCAGGAGCATGAGTAAACCATACCCTATTGTTTCCTGTTATAAATAGAGGCTACAGCGAATGCCGTAACCTCTTGTGCGATACGCTCGGCATTTCCCCGGACTTTTCCCTGAAGCGGCTCCCGCGCCTCTTTTATCAAAAGTGTTCAAACTCGGAATCACTCCCGCCATTGCCGCCATTGCTGTGGTCTTTCATTTTCAATGCAAAACCGGCGGGTTTGGGCGACGCCTGCGGCGGAAGGGGTTCGTACTTCTTCTCAGCGACAAAAGCGCGCTGGGTGATCTTATTTTCCCGAGTTGGCAGCAGAGGTATTTGC
Source organism: Nitrospirota bacterium (assembly GCA_021783455.1). Taxonomy (GTDB): domain Bacteria; phylum Nitrospirota; class UBA9217; order UBA9217; family UBA9217; genus JAJYKN01. Next base: position 4,045 of record JAJXTW010000129.1, read on the forward strand.
CTGCCATCGGTACGCCCTTTCACCAGCTTTCGCGACGAATCGTCGACCGTGAAGAATGAGATCGTGCCTTGGAGCTGCTCGGCCTGGGACGAAAGTTCCTCGGCTGTCGACGCCATTTCTTCCGCCGCGCCTGCATTGTGCTGGATTACCTGGTTCAGCTGCTGGATGGCCGCATCGATTTGATCGGCTCCGCCCGCCTGTTCCTTGCTTGCCGCACTGATCTCCTGCACCAAATCCGAAGTCTTCTGAATGTCGGGCACGAGCTTCGAGAGCATAGACCCGGCGCGCGCTGCAATCTCGACACTCGTGGTTGACAGCTTGCTGATTTCGCCGGCGGCCGTTTGGCTTCGCTCCGCAAGTTTCCGCACCTCCGACGCCACCACGGCGAAACCCTTCCCATGCTCTCCGGCCCGCGCCGCCTCGATGGCGGCATTCAGTGCCAGGAGGTTCGTCTGACGGGCGATCTCTTCGATGATCGAAATCCTCCCCGCAATGTCCTTCATGGCCGCCACGGCTTCCAGCACCGCCTTCCCGCTGTCTGCAGCGTCCGCCGCAGCCTGGGTAGCAATCTTCTCGGTCTGCATCGCGTTGTCCGCGTTTTGCTTGATCGATGCGTTCATCTCCTCGACCGAAGACGATGCTTCCTCCGCCGAGGCGGCCTGTTCGGTCGTGCCCTGGGAAAGCTGCTCTGAACCGGCGGACAACTGCTGGCTTCCGGAAGCAACGTTGTCGGCTGCGTCCTTTACCGAAGTAACGACTTCCTTCAACATCAGGACGGTCTTATTTACCGTTTCAATCAGGCGTCCTATCTCGTCATCATGTTCCGCTTTCAACTGGATGGTAAGATCACCGTTACTCAGTTTTCCCAGATTATCTACCAGCATGTTCACCTGTTTTTCGAGATACTCTTTCTGGTCAGTAGCCTCCTTCTGCAGGCGCTTCACCTCGCTGATGTCGATAATGACTTCCATCCCTCCGTATGGCTTGCCCTCCTCGTCCAGGAGCGCCGAGCAGGCAGCCTGAATGTGGAATTTCTTGCCGTCGCGCGTTTCCGCGATGGTCTCACCGATAATATTTTCACCGGTGCGCATGCAGTTCTTCAGCGTGCAATTCGCCGTACCGCACAGAGGGGTTTTCGAAAAGTGAGCACAGGTCATTTTCCCAACCACTTCTTCGCGGTGGTAGCCCAAAGCGTTCAAGGCGGCATCATTAATAGAGGTAATGACCAGGTTTCTGTCGACGACGAACATCGGCGCGGCAACGGATTTCAGTATGTTCTCCGTTTCACGTTTTGCCCGGACCACTGCCGTCTGATCGCTTATTACTTCAATGCCGCCGATGGTGATGCCTTGTGCATCGACAAGGGGAGAACAGGCCGCCCTGATAGGGAAACTCTTCCCGTCTCTTGTCTGCGCTGTCGTATCTCCGATAATGGTCTCGCCGGTACGCATGCAGTTTTTGAGCGTACAATTGGCAGTGCCGCAGAGGAGCGTTTTTTGAAACTCCGCGCAGGTCATCTTTCCCACCACTTCTTCACGGCGGTAACCCATGGTTTTCAGGGCAGCATCATTGACGGACGTGATGAGCAGGTTCCTGTCCACGACAACCATGGGCGCAGCGATGGAAGCCAGTTCGTTTTTTAATGCGATAATAGAACTTTGTAATTTTGCATTTTCTTCGAGAGCGTCTTTTTTCAAAAATTCAAGCATATTCCCCCCTTTATTGGAAACCGTTCATGGCTACCTCGAATGCTGTCCTGCATGATATAAATATGCAATTGTAAATCATACTAAAGTTTTAATCAGCATTTTGTATGCCTAAAAAATGAAAATTGTATCATATTGAAAACTAAGGTATATAAAATGACTGTTTCATATTAACTGGACGAAAATACTACAGCTGCTGATTATTGGCTGTCAAATCACGGCAAGTTTTAAATACATGAGAGAGGGATTGTAAAGAAAGCTATGCAATATGGCAGCTTGTCGAGGAACTGATACGCAAAGAATGGATTGAATGCATCAGGTGACCGCGGATTTACAGGGAAGAGGTGAATCCCTCGACTTGCAATCCCCCCGGCTCCTGCCAGGGGGCTCCACTATCCAAAGACCTGATAGGATGTTCTCTGATTATGAGCAAGACAACGAAATAGGCCGTACCCCTTTAGTTTGGAGCACCTGTCTGACCGTTATCATGGAATACCTGTTGGTTGCTCCTTTCTTTATTTGGAAAAGAAAAGGCCGGGCATGCCCAGGATTTTTCCTTCGGCAGCCCGGCCATCTTATTGCAAGACCCGCCGCTTTCCGCGCCTTTTTTGCGAAGGGCTCAGCTTTTCGGGAAATCTCAGGTTCATTTTGCATAGTTCATGCAGCTAATGAATAACACTCTACTCCGACGCCTTTTTTTGACCCGCCGAACGCCGGGCTCACGGTGATCGGCATGCACAATGACAGGACCAGCACACGAACGTTCATACGCTCTCCTTTTCAAATGCAACTGAACGGGTCTGCCGCGTCATGGTCACGATCGGCCGGGAAGCGGTCCGTACCAAACGGCTCATGTCCTTTGCACTGAGGTTCCCTGCCGCGGTAATTGCAGGACTCAACACTACCTTATCGATACCCCAGTATTCTTTTAAAATAAATCTTATACCGGCTATGGCGTCAAGTCTCGACGTAACAACATTCATGTGAATTCCTTCAAGAAGGCATTTTTTAACGATAGCATCAATCTCTTTATCGTAGACTTCATCCGCGCACCGAGAATCCTCGGTCGCGATCTGATGCGCTGTATCGTGCTCGCCAGCTTCAGCAAAAGTCACAGCAATCATCAGGTTTTCTAATTTACTGTTGAGATTTGACCGTTTCTGAACAAACAGAAGTATGATGTCCTCATCCATTGCCTTTGCCAGTTCAATGGCATAGGCAACGCCTTCCGTTAAATTATCATCACGATGCGTGACGAACAGCAACTGCCTTTTATTCATTTCAAATTCCTCCAGCGTATGAGCGTAGCATATTTTTTAACATCACTATCGGAGCACCTATTTCAATCTCCGGCGGCCAGTATCTAATTTAATTTCAGGTTTTACTGATTCACCACAACAAAATCGTCTCTCCTGTTTTTTTGCCAGCAACTTTCTGCGTTCTCTGTGCAGACCGGCTTTTCCTTGCCAAAACTGATTAGCGATATCCTGCTGGAAGCAACGCCCATTTCGGCGAGGTAGTTCTTTGCGCTGATTGAACGTCGCTGGCCAAGGGCCTGGTTGTATTCCGCCGTACCCTGCTCGTCACAATTCCCTTCAATCTTGATCTTCGCCCTTGGATTAGACTTAAGCCATTCGACGTTCTTTTTCATGACTGACTTTGCGTCGTCTCGGATGAAGGATTTGTTAAAATCGAAATATATGGGCTGCAGACTTCCTTCGGCAGCCATGGCTTGCTCTTTTCTCTCTTCACTTGATCCTGCAAGTGAAGCGGCTTTCCCGTTCTCGCCGGTTTCCGCTACGGCGGAAGATGCAGGAGAGGTCACGTGCTCCTTTTGCGCTTCGGGAGAAGCCGTGACTTCTGACTTTTTAGGGCAACCGCAGAGAATTATCGAGGTCAGCACTAAAATTATTCCAGTGTTCAGTATTCCGCTGTTTTTCATTAGAAAAGTCTCCTTATTATGACGTGATAAATAGATTCCCATTCTGTCAGTAAACGCACTGATAACTGTATGAACAAGCAGGAATTCGGACATTATCTGCCGATTCATCAATACTTGTAGAATGGCTCTTTAAAAAAATGGGTTGTGTGAATTGGATATTACTGGATATTAGACGGACGGAGGAGAATTGCCGGCGTAGAGGGGGTTGAAACCTTTATAAATGCCAAGGATATTTTCCGGTAGGACGTTTAAGCTGTATGTTGTCGGCGCCAAAGGATTGTAGAAGCCTTCCGGCACTGACATATTCTTGAACAAGGATAATTTTTCAGAAGCATTTTCCGGGGCGATCGCACGTTTTTCCTTGAGAAAATGGTAAGCA
>JAJXTW010000130.1 GCA_021783455.1 Nitrospirota bacterium
CCTGTTGACGAAAATCCGTGAAGTGCTTGACAGTTAAAGCAGGTTACTCTTACTCTCTGCTACGAACTCTGAACTATGAACAGAGAAAAAACACTTAGACACAGAAGAAGCGGATTAACACATGATAAAAGCGGATAAATTTGAAAGCAAAGCAATCACCTGTTGGGTGTTGTCCGGCTCTTATCAGATTTGATCCGTGTCCGGCTCTTATCAGATTTGATCCGTATCAGATGCTCTTTTGAGAATAAACTACGCTTTTCCTGTATCCCCGCTCCTTCGCGATAAAGTCCAGATGTACTGTTGCCAAATCCTCGACCGGAAGCATCTCCGAAGGCGTCGGAGCAAAGGCTGCGATGACCTTGAGATAGCCCTTGCACGTGTCGCAGACCTCAACCCGCGCTCTTTCGCCCTGCCCTTCCGCAAAAAAATATTGTTGAGATTTATGGTCTTCGTTTCCGCAGAACGTGCACTGTAAGCGCCGAAATACCCAATCCGCTCCGCAGGAACCACAGCGAAGGTGTTTGACCTGGTCGTTATCCTGCAATTCCCCCAGCATCGCAGCGGCGCCGCACACGTAACAGGCGCCTTTGTTCCAGGGTATGCCTTTGGACAAGGGAGCGAGTTGCCGGCCCCATGTCTGGAATGCCGGCCTGAGCGCATTCTGCCCAAGGACCACCACGAGGCCTGCATCGACTTCCAACTGCCGCGCAGCTGATTCGACCGAAGCTTGATCATTCTTCGCAATATGCGGCAGGAGCGCTGCAATGTCCAGCCTCCGTCCTTCCAGGACCTGGCGGAGCTTCCGCACCGAAGAAGCGGCCTCTGCCGCTCCTGCCCAGGGAAAGTGAAACCCCGGTGAATGCCTTTTGGCGTCCGCCGCCTCGATTGCCCGCGCCAGCTTGAGCATCAGCTCCTGCACCGCTTCGACGTCGAGTTCAAGGTCAACATCATGGAGAAGGGGCACCCCCTTCTCCAGTTTCTGCCGGACCTGGTCAACGGTCAGGGGCACGGCAGCGGTCCGGAGATCGGCAGTGCGCAGAAGCGGAAGAATCGCTTCGTAGCGTGCGGCTGCATCCTTCAGCGCGGGCGATTCCCGCGCCATTGAACGCAGGCGCGCAATCAGCGGGTCGGCTGCATGAAAAGGTTTCGGGGGCATGGGACCTCTCGTTTTTCGAAGGAGCGAAGACTTGATATTTCGTAACTGCTTAAGCCTGCTTCACGCACAACCACATCCGGCTGTTGCCAAAACGCCGGTGCAAGCGAGGCATATGAAGAAAAAGGCCTTCATTCCTGCCTGTGTTTTTACATCTGAAAATCAAGAGCCTTACATCTGACCCGCCTGCACCAGGCTGATCCTGAGCATCAATCCGCCGAAGAGCACGAGCACGGCAACGAGCGTCGCCATGCTCCCGCCTGCTGCTCCGGGCTTAAACCCTTTCCAGTTGAGCCAGAGCGGAATAAGGATGCCGACGAGGACCGTGCCGCCCAGGAACAGGACGCCGTAGAAACCGGTGAGAAGCGGCGCTGCATATTTGCCGGCCACGACGAGCATGACCGCAATCAGCGCGATCTCGATGATCATAGCAACGCGGTCGAACGCCTCCAGGCGGCCGAACGTTTCACTGGTCCCGGCTTTCCGGTTCAGCATGAAGAGGACGATTGCTGCGGCGCCGGTCGAGGCGGCGGACGCGACAAAAAGTGAACCGACGAGCGGGTCCGTCGCCTCCCACAGCGGTCGTGCCGTGGTGTTCAGCAACACACCGGTGTAGCCCGCAACAAAGAACCCGAAAAAGGAGCCGATGGCGGCATAGATCTTGTGCGGTATGCGGCTGAAGAGAACGTGAAATTTCTTCAAACCCGGAGAGGTGAGCCGCCCGTCTTCAGCCAGCACGTTCACGAAGGACAGGAACGACATCCCGCCGAAGACCAGCAGCGCCCAGGTGCCGACGGAGAGCGGCGACGTGTGGTTCATGTAGGGGGCCGCGTCCTTCGTGTAAAAGAACAGGTGCCAGAACCGGAAGGGTCTTCCCAGGTCGGCGATGAGCAGGATCGGCGTGATGCAGATCAGGGGGAAGGCGATGTAATATGCCGTCTTGCTGATGCTGCGCAGGTTTTCCCTGTTCAACAGTTCCAGAAGCGACCCGATAAAGTACGCTCCGGCTGCAATCCCTCCGATATAGAAGTACATCGCGATATAGTACCATTCCCAATGCGGGGCCTGGGTTTCGGGACTGATCATGTGACACCCCCTTACTCGATAATGCCAAATGTCCAAGCTCAAAGTTCAAATCAATGTCAAAGAACCAAAACAACAATAAGTTTGGCATTGCTCTTTGAAGTTTGATTTGACATTTGGATTTTAAAATTTGAACTTTTTATTTTTCCGTTTCCTTCTTCATCCCCCGCTCCCGGAAACTGATGAGCGCTGCCACGGCCACGGCAATGGCGGTGACCACCGTGATCGCAGCTGACTTGAACAGCCTCCGCTGCGGGACAATGGGATTGAGCGGCTGACCGTACACTGTCGGGTTGTCCATGAACAAATAAAAGACGTTCAGCCCCCCTGCCTCGTCGTAGCCGTAGATGTTCGCCTTGGTGAATCCCAGGCCCTTGAGCTGGGACAGGCGCGCGTCCGCTTTTTTCTTGAGTTCCGAGACCTCGCCGAAAGAGATCGAGCCCGTGGGGCAGGCTTTTGCGCAGGCCGTTCCAAGCCCGTTGTGGATCCGGTCGTTGCAGAGCGTACACTTGTGCACCGTGCCGGTCTTCTCGCTGAAGTTGATCACGCCGTAGGGGCATGACGGGATGCAGTACTTGCACCCGATGCAGACGTCCTGCTGCACGAAAACGTTCCCCATATCGGTCCGCACGATGGCCTTGACCGGGCAGGCATTCAGGCATCCCGCGTCAGTGCAGTGTTTGCAGGAATCGCTCGAAAAGAACCACCGCCCTTCGGTGCGGTTCTCGTTGAACTGTTCGATGAACCGGACGTGCCGCCAATCCGTTGCCGAGAGCTGCCCCGTGTTGTCGTAGGAATTCCCCGTGAAGTTGAAGGCAACAGGATAGGGCCGGTTCGGCACTTTGTGAAAGTGCGAGGGTTCTCCAGGCAAGCCGTTCCATTCCTTGCATGCGACCTGGCAGGCTTTGCAGCCCGTGCAGATCGAGGTGTCTACGAACATTCCCTTTGCCATTAGAGAGCGCCCCCTCTCTTACCCGCGCGGACATTGCCGGTGAAGACCTTACCCTCGTGAATCGTGACATTCGGGTCGGCAACGAGCACGGAGAGATTGTTCACCACGTCTCCCTCGGCCCGGGCTTGCCAGCCCCAGTGCCAGGGAATGCCGATCTCGTGGATGACCTTGCCGTTGATCGTGAAGGGCCGCATGCGCCGGGTCACGAGCGCCCGGGCCTGGATCTCGCCGCGCGCCGTCTCGATGGTCATATATTCCGCGTTCTTGATCCCTTTCTCGGCGGCGAGCTCCGGAGAGAGCTCACAGAAGAGCTCGGGCATCAGCTCCGCGAGCCACGGCAGCCACCTGCTCATGGTGCCCGAGAGGTGGTGCTCGGTCACGCGGTAGGTTGAGATCACGATGGGATACTTTGGATCAGCTACCTTGTGGTACGGGTTTCCTTCCACGAACCAGGTCTTTGCCAGCGGGTTCGACTGCTGCTTGTACACCAGGTTCGGCGTCGGCGATTCATAGGGTTCATAATGCGCGGGCAGGGGCCCGTCCACGGTCCCTGCAGGAGCGAAGAGCCAGGCCTTGCCGTCGGACTTCATGATATAGGGATCATTGCCGGAAAGCCAGTCGAACCCGATGCCGTTGTCTTTGCCGCGGAAGTTCGGGGCCTTCGTGGGCAGGAAATCGATGCCTTCTCCTGCGGGCGATACCCAGGAACCATGGCTGACTTTTCCGTCCGGGGTTTTTACTTCCTTGCTCGGGTCCCAAAAGACAAGCTTTTTTTTCTCGGACCAGGGCTTCCCTTGCAAATCTGCAGAGGCGCGGTTGTACATGATGTGCCGGTTCGCAGGCCAGGCAAAACCCCAGTTGGGCGAGATCCACTCATCCCCCTGCCGGCTTCGCGCTTTGTTCACGCCTTCTGCGGGGATAACGCCGGTATAGATCCAGGCCCCGGAGACGGTCGATCCGTCTTCCTTTAAGACCGCAAAGGTCGGGAGCGGCTTCTTGTCCGCCCAGGTGTAGCCGTTGATCTCCTTCAGGACTTTGTATGCGGACGGTTCGTCCTTGATCCTGAAATTCGCAACTTCTGAAGGCTCGGGATCGTATTCCCAGAGAAGATTCTGGATAGGCCAATCATGATCGTTCGGAGAATTGGCGTACAGCTTCTTGAGCCTCCTGCCGAGGTGATAGGTGAACCAGATGTCGCTCCGGCAATCTCCCGGCGGGTCGGCTGCTTTTTCGTGCTGCTGCAGGAGCCGCTGCGTGTTCGTGAAAGATCCTTCCATCTCGGCAACCATGGCAGCCGGCAGGAAGAACACCTCGGTCTTGATGTCCGCTGTTTTGAGTTCACCGGATGTGATCTCCGGAGAGTTCTTCCAGAAGACCGAGGTCTCGGTCTCGTAGAAGTCGCGCACCACCATCCAGTCGAGCTTCGCGAGCGCCTTTCTCTGGAAACGCGCGTTCTGGCCGCCGATGGCGGGGTTCTGGCCCATGACAAAGAAGCCCCTGATCTGGCCCTCCATCATATGCACGAACATGGGAAGATGGGAATGGTCGTCCGTGATCTTGGGATGGTAGTCGTAACCGTAGTCGTTCTCTTTCGTCGCTGCATCGCCCCACTGGGCCTTGAAGTAGGAGACGGCGAACTTGGGATAGTTGCCCCAGTAGCTCGTTGCAACCGGACCTGCCTCGGTCAGGATGAAGTCCTTGAGCGTCTCGTGGTTCTTTCTTGCGTCGGGCATATTGATGTAGCCCGGAAGCGAATGATAGAGCGTGGCGATGTCCGTGGAGCCCTGGATCGTTGCGTGGCCGCGGAGGGCCAGGATGCCCCCGCCGGGACGGCCGATATTTCCGAGAAGGGCCTGCAGCACGCCTGCCAGGCGGATGATCTGCACGCCCACGGTATGCTGGGTCCAGCCCACGGCATAGGTAATGTTCGACGTCTTGTCGCGGCCGGAGTTGTTCAAAAGCGTTTCGGCAACCTTGAGGAACGTCTCTTTGGAGCAACCGCAGACCTTCTCGACCATCTCAGGCGTGTAGCGGCGGTAATGTTTCTTCACGATCTGGAAGACCGTGTGCGGGTTTTTGAGCGTGGGATCGGTCTTGGGCCTGCCGGGCACGTGCTGCAACAGGAGATCGGTGAACGTCTTTGCCTCGGCAACAGCCGGAGCCGGCTTGGGACCGCGCTGGTAGGCCCAGGTATCGTAGGAGTAGGATTTGCCGTCCTTCGACATGCCGGAAAAGAGACCGTCATGATCTTCCGTGTCCTGATAATCAGGATTCACGAGCATGGCTGCATTCGTATAGTTGACCACATACTCTTTGAAGAACGGGTCCGTGTTCCATCGCTTGCTGTTGATAACGTGGTTGATGATCGCGCCGAGGAAAAGAATATCCGTGCCTGCGCGGATCGGCGCGTGGATGTCGCACATCGCCGAGGTGCGCGTGTAGCGAGGGTCCACGTGCATAAGCACTGCGCCGTGTTCCGTCTTTGCCTTGAGCGGCCAGCGGAAGGCAACCGGGTGGCACTCGGCCATGTTGGAGCCCATGATCATGATTGCGTCGGAATGTTCGAGATCGCGGGGGAACGTCGTCGAACCGCCTCTGCCGAAGGAGACCCCCAGACCGGGGACCGTGGAAGAGTGTCAGATCCTGGCCTGGTTCTCCAGGTAGACCACGCCCAGGGCGTGCATCAGCTTCTGGTGGGTATAGTTCCACTCGTTGTCCATGGTGGCCCCGCCCAGGGAGGCAACCGCATAGGTGTTCATGACGCGCTTTCTGATTGTGCCGCCTTTTCCGTCGGGCATGTTCTGGAACTCGTTAAAATTCGCGTCCCGCGTCTTTTTCGTAAGCCCGGCGATCCGGTCCATGGCCCAGTCAAGCGGCTTCTCCTCCCAGTGGTCGCTTCCCGGGGCCCGGTACTTGACCATGGTCATGCGGAGGTCGTTGTTCACGAGCTGGAACGTTGCCGCGCCTTTGGGGCAGAGAGTGCCCTGGTTTATGGGAGAGTCGGGGTTCCCCTGAATGTCGATGATTGTTCCCTTCTCATCGATTGTAGCGATCTGACCGCAGCCGACCGCGCAGTAAGGGCAGATCGTGGGCACCTGTTTCCCGGTCTTGATCGGGACCTTTTGCGCTTGCTGTTGCATGGCACTCGTGTCCGCACCGAGGCCCACGGCTTCCGCGGCTACTGCCGTACCGATGGCTCCTGAGGATATTTTAAAGAACTGCCTTCGGGTAATGTCCATAACGTACGTTGTCTCCTTTCGCAACCAGCTTTGGCACGATCAATTTTCCCCACGAACGCTCAGAACGATTGAGAGAAGCATCGTTTCCCAGGGAATCGAACATAAAAAAAGCATAGCGCGCTCAAAGTACCATGTCAAATAATTCTCTTTTTTTATCGGACGAAAGACGTACAGTTTAAAGGAGAACCCGCGGTCTAGCTGCTTAAGGAGAAAAAAAAGGGAAGGTAGTACGTCTGAAAAGCCTTATCCGGGAGTGTAAAGACAAAAAAGGCCGGCATGCAATGGAACATGCCGGCCCAAGGAAGGATAGACAGCGACCTCTCAAATCGCCGGTTCTCCGCGTTCTCCTGTCCTGATACGGACAATATCCTCAAGCTTCGATATGAAGATCTTGCCGTCGCCGATCTTGCCGGTCCTGGCTTTTTCCACGATCGTAGAAACGACTCTCTCCGCCATGGCCTCCGCGACAACGACCTCAAGTTTGACCTTCGGAATAAAGGAAATGTCATACTCCGCACCGCGGTAAAGCTCAACGTGCCCTTTTTGCCTGCCGAACCCCTTCACTTCGGTCACGGTCATACCCTGCACGCCGAGGGCGTTCAACGCGTCCTTTACCTCATCAAGTTTGAACGGCTTGATAATGGCTTCAATCTTTCTCATGATACCTCCTCTTTAAAAAGTGAGCGGTACGAGAAGCAACTCCTGACTTCTCATTCCTAAATCTTCATTGTTAATTCTTAATTGATTTTAATTATACGCCCGTTCTCCATGCTCGCTCTCGTCGAGACCGATGGTTTCCTCTTCCGCGCCGACCCTAAGCCCAACGACCGCCTTGATGATCATGAATATGATGAAGGTCATGACGCCGCTGTACACGAGCGTCACCAGCACGGCGACGATCTGGGTCCAGAGCTGGCCGGGATTGCCGTACAAAAGTCCCTTGCCTGCCGCGTTGATGGCCGGGTCCGCGAACACGCCTGTCAGGATCGCGCCGAGGGCCCCGCCCACGCCATGAATGCCGAACGCATCGAGCGTATCGTCATACCCGAACAGGGGTTTGAGCTTCGCCACTGCATAGAAGGGGACCACGCCTGCCGCAATGCCGATGCAGATTGCTCCGCCGATGTTCACGAACCCGGCAGCCGGCGTGATGGCCACGAGGCCGCCTACCGCGCCGGAAGCAAGGCCGAGCACCGTCGGTTTTCCCGAATGCATCCATTCAACGAACATCCACGCCAGCGCCGCAACAGCCGCGGCAGTATTGGTATTGAGGAAGGCCGCGCCGGAAAGACCGTTCGCCGCAAGAGCCGAGCCGGCGTTAAACCCGAACCACCCGAACCACAAAAGCCCTGCGCCGATCACCACCAGGGGAAGGTTCCCCGGGATGATCGCCTTAGCTTTCCTCTTGCCCAGGACCAGTGCGCCCACCAAAGCCGCAATACCCGCGTTCACGTGCACCACGGTCCCGCCTGCGAAGTCCAAGGCCCCGAGTTTCGCCAAGAACCCGTTGCCCCACACCCAGTGAGCCACCGGGAGGTAGACCACGGTCATCCAGAGCACGGTAAAGATGATCCAGGCTGAGAACTTCAGACGCTCGATATATGCGCCTGAGGCCAGTGCCACGGTGATCGCGGC
>JAJXTW010000007.1 GCA_021783455.1 Nitrospirota bacterium
TACAGCGCAACCTATACGTCCCGGGGGCCGTCGCCCCTTTACTACAAACAGCTCGTCTGGGTTGCCCTGGGTGTGATCGTGATGCTGGCAGCGCTCATTATTGATTATCACACCATCGGCCGTTTTGCCTACATCATATACGCGTTCTCACTGTTCCTGCTTCTCCTTGTCATGGTCATCGGGAAAAGCGGTATGGGCGCCCAGCGCTGGCTGGCCATCGGTCCCTTTGTGTTCCAGCCGTCGGAGCTGGCCAAACTTTCGCTCACCCTGGCTTTGGCCCGGTACTTTGCCGAGGACCCCCGCAGGGGCGGCTACGGGCTCAAGGACCTGCTCGTTCCCGGCATCATGGTCCTGGTTCCCCTGGTGCTCGTTTTGAAACAGCCCGACCTCGGCACGGCGATCATGCTCCTTCTGACGTCCTCGATCATGGTCGTTCTTGCCGGCATTCACTTTCGGTCAGTCATGACCGTTATCGTCAGCATTGCCGTCGTCGCGTCACTGGTCTTCTTCGTTTCTCCCGTCCGGCACAAGATCTGGGGGTCCCTCAAGCCCTATCAGCAGAACAGGATCCGTGCTTTTATCGACCCAAGCTCCGATCCCCTGGGAAGCGGCTACCACGCAAACCAGTCCAAGATCGCGGTCGGCTCAGGCCAGATCACGGGCAAGGGGTACCGCAAGGGAACGCAGAGCCAGATGGCGTTTTTGCCCGAGCGCCACACCGATTTCATCTTCGCGGTCATCGCGGAGGAAATGGGGCTCGTCGGCTCCGGCGTGTTGATCCTGTTATACCTGGCCCTCCTGCTGATCGGCGTGGACACGGCGAAAAACGCGAAAGACCGCTTGGGCGTTTTCATGGCAGGCGGCATTGTCGGCATGATTTCGCTGTACGTGTTCATTAATGTAGGCATGGCAGTGGGCATCGTGCCGGTCGTCGGCGTTCCGCTTCCCCTCGTCAGTTATGGCGGCACCTCCATCATCACAACCTTCCTCGCGCTCGGTTTGCTCTTGAATATCCAGACGCGCCGGTTTAGCCTGTTCTACTAACATCAGGGGCCAGGGTCCCGTAGCAAGGGTCCAGGAATCTAAAACCTGGACCCCGGACCCCGGACCCCGGACCCTGAGGTAATCATGCTCGAAGATTTTCTTCCGCTTGTCGCAAAACCTGCCAGGTACATCAACAGCGAGGTCAACGCCGTACACAAAGATCTCGGGCAGGTGAAGACCACGGTCTGCCTTTTCTTTCCGGACACCTACGAAGTCGGCATGTCGCACCTCGGCCTGCGGATCCTCTACCACATCCTGAACAGCAGGAGCGATGCGGCATGCGAGCGGGTGTTTTCCCCCTGGACGGACTATGAAGCACGGCTGCGCGCATCGGGCAGGCCGCTCACGAGCCTCGAGTCCAATCTTCCGCTCGCAGCGTTCGACTTGATCGGCATTACGCTCCAGTACGAGCTGTCCTATTCCAATATTCTGGCAGGCCTCGAACTGGCCCGGATACCCCTGCGCGCGGCGGACCGGACCGCGGAGCACCCCGTCATTATTGCAGGCGGCCCCTGCGCCGTGAACCCCGAGCCGCTTTCGGACTTCATCGATGTTTTTTTCATCGGTGAGGCCGAGGAGGCCATGCATGAACTCGTTGAACTCCGGCAGGCCCACGTTGACAAGGCGTCGTTCCTCGAAGCGCTTGCAGCCCGCGACGGCTACTATGTCCCCGCGCTCGGCAAAAGGACGGTCCGCAGGCGTTTCATGAAGGACCTTGAGTCCGCGCCCTTTCCGGACAAGCCGCTTTTGCCGCTCATGAAACCGATCCACGATCGCGTGACCGTGGAGGTCGCGCGCGGCTGCATTCGCGGGTGCCGCTTCTGCCAGGCGGGAATTATTTACCGCCCCTACCGCGAGCGGAGCGCCGGGCGGGTCAAAGACCTTCTCCGCACATCGCTCCGTTGTACCGGCTATGATGAATTGTCGCTGGCATCGCTCAGCTCCGGCGATTACTCGGATATTCAGCCCCTCATGCAAGACCTTGTTACGACCTATCGCGACGACAGGATTTCCATTTCCCTTCCTTCCCTTCGCATCGGGACGCTCACGCCCGGGATGATCCGGGCAGTTGCCGGCGTCCGCAAGTCCGGCTTCACCCTGGCGCCGGAAGCGGGCACGGAACGGCTTCGCCGCGTGATCAACAAACCGGTTTCCGACCAGGACCTTCTGAATGCGGCAACGACGATTTTCTCCAGCGGCTGGAGCGTCCTGAAACTCTACTTCATGATCGGGCTGCCCACCGAGACGAACGAGGACTTGGACGGCATTATCAGGATCGCCCAGGACCTCCTCATGGCGGGCAAGCGGTCTTCACGGCGTCCAATACAGATCAACATCACCGTCTCCACGTTCGTGCCGAAGCCCCATACGCCCTTCCAGTGGTTCGGCCAGGCAACACGGGAAGAGATCAGGGCAAAACAAACTTACCTGGAAAAAGGCCTTCGAAAAAAAGGAATATCGCTCAAGCCTCATCATGCGGAAACGAGCCTGCTTGAGGGCGCCTTTGCGCGCGGAGACAGGAGCGTCGGCAGGGTCATCGAAGAGGCAGTGCGGCTCGGCTGCCGCTTCGACGGCTGGTCCGAGTGTTTTGATTTTGCGAAATGGCAACAGGCGTTCCAAGCCTGCGGCATGGATCCGGCCGCGCTTGCGTCCCGCACCTACGCTCTCGACGAAGCCCTGCCCTGGGACCACATCCAGAGCGGCGTCACGAAAAAATTTCTGCAAAGTGAGTACGAACGGGCCCAGGCCGCGGAGAGCACGGAAAATTGCCGCGAGAAGTGCGAGCGCTGCGGCATCGGCTGCACGGACGGCGGCACAGCACTGCTCGGAAAACCCGCCCTGCCCAAAGACAAGGAGTGCGCCCCGGAGCCAAGGGCAAGCAATGTGCGTGATTCGTTCGAAAGGGGGGAAAAGGCCCCTTCGCGCCAAAACCTCGATGTACGGTACAGAATGAAATTCACAAAAATTGGGCGGTTGCGATTTTTATCCCACTTGGACCTGATGGCCCTTTTTCAACGGGCGGCCGCACGGGCAGGAATTCCCATCGCTTTTTCCCAGGGCTTTAACCCCCATCCGAAGATCTCCTTTGGCCCCGCCCTTTCCGTAGGCATAGAAAGCGTGTCGGAATATCTGGACATGGAAACGAGCACCTACGTCGAGCTCCAGGAGCTGACAAAAGCCCTGAACAGCGCGCTTCCGGAAGGCGTCAAAATTCTCGAATCCCGGGTGGTCTCTCCGAAAGCGCCTTCCCTTTCGGGAAGCATCAGTCGGTATACCTACGAGGTTGCCGTACCAAAGCGCTCTTTCCATGACGTGGCCGAACTGGCAGCCTCCTTCTTGTCCCGCGAAGCAGTCATCGTAGCAAAAGACGGAAAGCAGAAGGACATCAGGCCCTGCATCGAGTCGATCAATGTTAACGCAAAGAACAACGCCGTGGAAATCGAAATAGTCCTGGTTGATCACGGCCAGCAAAAGCCCCGGATCCAGGACGTGCTGGGTCAGCTCTTTGCGGTCACTGCGGAAGAGTCTCACCTGTTCGGCGTACGGCGTACGGGATTGTACTGCGAAGAAAAAGGCCAATGGGTGCCTCCGATTTCGCTCTAAAGCTCCTGCTGCAGAAATGCCCCCGTTCATGCCGCACGGGAGCGCAAAGCGTATCCGCCTCGCGGGAGCTTATATTCCAGTCCCACTGTTGCAATGGCGCTTCTCATTTTTTTAGCAGCCAGTAGCATATCAGCGTCCTTCCTGCTACAATTAAAAACAAGTTCAGTGCCGGGATAAGATACCAGCCCTATGCGGCTGTGAGCGCTCCCTCATTGCCGAAAGTCCGGCATGGTGCAGGGCAATGAAAGCCGGGGAAAGGAGAGTTTTTTTACCCTTGTATTACCTTCCCCACTTATTATAAAATAGCCCCGCTCACCACCAATGCTTAAGGAGAACGCATGCCATCTGAGATCATCGTAAACGCAGGCCGCGAGGAAACCCGCGTGGCCCTTCTTGAGAACAGCCTCGTCACGGAAATCTACATCGACCGGAAAAAGGACCGCGGCATCGCCGGCAACGTCTACAAAGGCAGGATCATGAAGGTCCTGCCCGGCATGCAGGCTGCGTTCATCGACATCGGCCTGGAGAAATCCGCGTTCCTCTACGTCGGCGATGTCTTTGACAGCTCGTCGGAATACACGCCCCTGATGGAAGACGAGGGCCTGGAGCTCGAGGTCGAAACGAAACGGAAACGCGCCCACGCAAACCAGATCGAAGACCTGTTGCAGGAAGGGCAGGAAATCCTCGTGCAGGTATCGAAAGAGCCGATCAGCACCAAGGGCGCGCGGGTCACGACCTACATCAGCATTCCCGGCCGCTACCTCGTCATGATGCCCGGCGTGAACCATATCGGCGTCTCGCGCAGGATCGAGAACGGCGAGGAGCGGAAGCGGCTCCGCGAGATCGTGAGCCGCTTGCGGAAGCCGAATACGGGCTACATCATCAGGACCGCCAGCCAGGGCAGGAGCGAAGAGGATTTCGTGGCCGACATAGAGTTTTTGAGCAGGCTCTGGGACAACGTCCAGAAGAAAAAAGAGCGGGCTTCGGCGCCGGCGCTCCTGCACAACGAACTCGACCTGGTCTTCCGCGTGATCCGCGACGTGTTCAGCCGAGACGTGGACAGGATGGTCATCGACTCTCCCGACGAGTACCAGCGCGTCAGGGAATTCGTCGATTCCTATATTCCGCCGCTTTCCCGGCGGGTGAAGCCCTACGACGGCGACGACCCCATCTTCGACCACTACGGCGTGGAGATCGAGATCTCCCGCGCCCTGGGCAGAAAGGTCTGGCTCAAGTCGGGCGGCTACATCATCGTGGACCAGACCGAGGCCCTCGCGGCGATCGACGTGAACACCGGCAGGTACGTGGGCAAGCGCACGCTCGAGGACACGATCTTAAAGACGAACCTCGAGGCCGTGCGGGAGATCGCCTACCAGCTCCGTCTCCGGAACATGGGCGGCATCGTCGTTCTGGATTTCATCGACATGGAGCGTGAGGACAACCGCAGGAAAGTCTATTCAGCGCTCCAGGAAGCGCTGGCGAACGACAAGGCCAAGACCACGATCTCGCACATCTCGCCCATCGGTCTTATCGAGATGACCAGGAAACGCATCCGGGAGAGTCTCGGCCGCACGCTCTGCGAGCCCTGCCCCTACTGCGACGGCCGCGGCTACATCAAGTCGAGCCGCACCATGTGTTACGAGGTCCTGCGCGAACTCAGGAGGGCCTTCTCGAGCGCAGACGAAAAGAAGGCCCTCGTCACCGTCAATTCCGTCGTGGCCGATATGCTGTATGACGAGGAGCGCCAGGGCGTGGAAGAACTGGAAAAGGAATTTCAGAAGAAGATCGTGATCAAGGCAGACCCGAATCTGCACCAGGAGCAGTATGAAGTGGTGATGGTGTAAGGCAGTTTGATGTGCAACTGACTAAAAACCGGTCGAATTCCGGGATCAGGCCAAGGACCCGGAGTGTTGCCCCAAAATTCGGGAGTTGTACAATGATTAATCTGCTTTCGGAACTATTTTCCCGCCAGTCGAAATCCGCAGGCGGGAGTGGGCCGTCCCGGGCGCTGGAGGGAGATTCGGCCGTGCTCGCCGCATCGGCCGCAGGAGGCGCATCAGAATCACGGGGCCTGTCCTGGGTCAAGAGCGCCTGCACCCGCTTCTTCTCGGGCCTTGACCCGATTGTGCCGATGATACTCATGGCGGCGGTGGTAGGCTTTATCAGTTCCCTTTCCGTTGAATTGTTTCGCAAAGGAATGTATACGATCGTCAGTCTCTATTCCACCCATGAACATCTCGTGGCTGCTGCGCGCGATTTACCGTTGTGGATGCGGGTATTAGTACCCACGCTCGGAGGTCTTGGCGGAGGGTTGATAATGTGGGCGGGCCACCGCTGGATCAAGCGCCCGCACGGACCGGAATATATGGAGGCGGTGCGTATCGGCGACGGCATCCTGCCTCTCGGACCGAATCTCGTTCGGACCGTTGCATCGCTGGTCGGGGTCAGCGGAGGCATTACCATCGGCCGCGAAGGAACGATGATCCAGTTCGCCTCCGTGACATCGTCTATTCTTGGACGGCTGGCCCGCGTGGACGTCGCCCACCGCCGGCTGATCGTCGCCTGCGGCGCTGCAGCGGGTTTTGCCGGTGCTTATCACGCGCCGATCGCGGGCACTCTCTTCGTTGCGGAAATCATCCTCGGGGGGCTGGCGCTGCGGGAGATTACCGCCGTGCTGGTTGCGGCGGTCATCGGCGAGCTGACCACGCAGGCGCTGTTCGCCACCGGTCCGCTCTACATTTCACACGTCGTACCGGCAGTGGGATTTTCTGATTTATTCGATGCATCACTCCTAGGGTTAATGGCCGGCCTGCTCGGCCCCGCGTTCCTGTGGCTGCTCGCCACCGCAAACCACAGGTACCAGGCCCTCATTGGTTTTTTGCCGCTGCGCATGGGCGTGGCCGGACTAGGCATCGGGCTGTTGTCGACATTGCGCCCGGAGGTCTGGGGCAACGGGTACAGCATTATTGAATCGTTTTTCGTTTCGCACTGGGCGTTGAGCGCGGTAGCGGCGGTGTTCGTGCTGCGGTTGATTGCCGTGACGTTTGCCAGCGCCGCGGGCATCCCCGGCGGCGTGCTCACCCCCACGTTGCTGCTGGGCGGGGCCATGGGATTGCTGGTAGGCCACACGATGCTGATACCGTCGGCCGACCATTCGCAGACGCTGTGGATACTGGTCGGGATGGGCAGCTTGCTGGCGGCAACCACTCACGCACCGGCGATGTCCGCTATCATGGTCTTCGAGCTCACCCGTAACTACAACGTCGTCCTGGCAGCGATGCCTGCCTGCGTGATCGCATCGGTTATCGGGAGCCTGTTGCGGCATCGTTCCGTCTACGCCGAGGCCCTGGGCCTGGGCAGGGGCATGCACGCTACGCCTGCCCCTCAGCGCCAGGCATTTCCGAGCCGCAGCCCAAGTCCCGGCGATTCCCCTTCTGTTCGCGTTGACAAGTAGCCAGGGCACGGGCCCCAGTCCGGACCCACGGGCGATTGTTTTTAAATATGCTTTGCGCAAGCGACCCACATTGCAGCAGGTGGAAGAGCTGGAGAAGGAATTCCAGAAGAAGATCGTGATCAAGGCTGGCCCCAACCTGCACTAGGAGCAGTATGAGGTGGTGATGGTGTAAGAGAGACGTCCAAAAGAAATTCCGCAGTTTCTATATGAGTCTGCGGCAAATGATGCAAAGATGTCGGGGTTCGCCTGCACTTAACCCGACCTGCTCTATGCATATTACATTATTTGGTTTTTGCGGTTGACTTTGTCCTGTCGCCAATGCCTAACAAGAGACCTTCTACGCTGATATCTTCGTCCAGTTCATCCCAATGTATCCCTGTACCCCCGCCGCTCAGTTCATATTGTTGAAGCTGTTTGCCCGTCGCATGCAGTAGCCGTGGGAAATAGGCCAAGGGAACTGAAAGTTGTCTTCCATCGGTGAGTTCCAGCCAAATATTCGCTTCATCAAACCAGACTCTTTTAGCCGCCGCCGTGACTGACAAAGTGATCATGCCAAGCCTCCTTAATCTTCGATTCATTTTCCTGTATGATATTTTCTATTTCTTTTAATTCCGAGGGGCTCATTTCGTAAGCCTCAGCGAGAGATATCTGCGGCTCTATCCAAAATTTTGCCACTCGTGCTCCGTTTCTCACATGCACGTGAACCGGCTCCAAGGGATTCCCTTCGTTTGAGAAAAAGAAAAGACGATAGCCTCTATATCTCGCAATTACCGGCATCCGGGGTTCCCTCGTGCGCTTTGTAAAATTATATTAGTTTCTATGATTCATAGCAAGACAAAATACGAGCAAAGGGAAAGTGCGGACGCGGAGACAAGTTCAATATTCACCCGATAGAACCGTTCGAGAACAGGCTCTGCTCAGGGTTCGGAGGGAGGAAACCGCGTCCGGGAAGGTTTCGCCAATTTCGTTGAGGGTGCCGCGGGCTCGCTCTGGTGATCAATGCGGCCTACGAGCATCGCAAAGAATTCCGGCACTTCCGCTTCGAAGGTGAGCCGCTTGTTGCTAACAGGATGGTTGAAGGAAATCCGTCTCGCATGGAGCGCCATGCGCGGCTGCGCCCTGTCCTCTTTTCCGTACTTTGTGTCGCCTACGATCGGGTGGCCGATGCCGGCGAGGTGCACCCGTATCTGGTTCTTCCTGCCCGTCAGCAGCGTCACTTCCAGCAACGAAAGGCCTTTTATCTTCTTGAGCACTGTGTAAACCGTGCTGGAAAGTCTGCCCTTTGTGCTGTCGGACGTGGAATAAACGTTATACTGCTTGTCCTCCGCCAGGAAGGTCGTAATGGTGTCCGAGCTCTTTTCGCAGGTGCCGTGGACCACGGCGAGGTACTTCTTTTCCGTTTCTTTCCACCGGGCCTTCAAACGGAGCATCGCCTCTTCGCTCTTTGCAAAGATGAGCACC
The DNA here is from genome assembly GCA_021783455.1 of Nitrospirota bacterium. Lineage (GTDB taxonomy): Bacteria > Nitrospirota > UBA9217 > UBA9217 > UBA9217 > JAJYKN01. The sequence goes on from JAJXTW010000007.1 coordinate 8,564, forward strand.
CCTGAGGTGTCCCTGTCCAGCCGGTGAACAACGAAGAGATGCTTGCGGCCTCTCCCGCAGCCCGTGCTGATGTAATCCGTCAGCAGGGAGTGGGCTGTGCGCGATTTTTCCCTCTCCGTGGCAACCGCCAACAGGCCCGCCGGTTTGTCCACCACAAGGATGTCTTTATCCTCGTAGAGGATTCCGAGCCCTTTCGATACAAACCTGATGTTTGAAGGAGACCGTCTTCGCATAGTAACTTAAGGAAGCCCATCGGCCGTCTAGCTGCACATACAATCGGGATGCTGTCGAGGAGGGTCGCTACGCCGCTGCAACAGGCCGGGCGCAGCCGATGCTGGTGGTGTATTTCATCTTCTTGGTGTTTAAGAGCGCGCGGTCCGCGGACAGAATGAGGTCGCGCGAGTTTTTCCCGTCGCGTGGAAAAGACGCGATGCCGATCGTGACCGTCAATGCAAACTCGTTGTTGGTGATCTTCTCAAAACCCTCTTCTATCTCCTGTTTGATCCTGGTGGTAAATAAACGATAGGCCTTGGAAAGCTTGGTCTCGGGCAGGATAATGACGATCTCGTCGCCGCCGTACCGCGCGGCAAAGTCGGTGCTCCGGACGGCCCGCCGGATCGCCTCGCCGAGCGCGGTCAGCGCCCGGTCTCCGGACTGGTGGCCATAGGTGTCGTTGAATTTCTTGAAGTCGTTCACATCGACGAGCGCGAGCGAGAACTCCCGGTCGTGGCGTTCCGCACGCTGGAATTCCCGGTCCAACACGCCTTCGAAACACCGGCGGTTGAACAAGCCGGTCAGGCTGTCGGTGTTCGCCTCCCGTATGAGCGTGGAATGAGCACGCGCGTTATTGATGGCGATCGAGGCGAAGGATGAAAGGATCTCCAGGGTCTGGAGGTCTTCTGCGGGGAACTTTCGGGGGGTGAAGTCATCGACGTACAGAATGCCGACGACCTCGTTGTCTACGAGGAGCGGGACACAGACAAGGGACTTGATCCCCTCGTGAACGGCGATGGGATTGGTAAAGAAAGCTTTGTTCGTTGTGCTGTTGAGGACGGTCATGGTCGGTGACTTGAGGATCCGGTCGGTGAGTCCGCCCCGGCACACTTTCCACTCACGGTTGGGAATAAAACCCCGGGAAAAACCTTTATGCGCATGAATGCGCATGGTCGCGGTCTTCGGCGTGTAAAGGGCGATGCTCCCCGCCCGGGTCCCGGTGATCTCCATCGCTTTCTTGAGGATGATCGACAGAACTTTATCGAGGTCCAGATGGGAAAGGACCATCCTGGACGTGTCCATGATGTCGAGCAGGATCTTCTGTTCCTTCAAAGCCGCCATGAATCGTTCGCCCCCATGAGGCCGCTTACGATCTGTTTATTCGACGAGGAACCGGTACGGCCACTGTCTTGATATCATAGAATGAGCAGATTGTCAATTAATCTTGTGCTGCCGATGTGAACTGCAACCAACAGCACCATGTTTTCTGTGACGGCGTTGACAGGCGCAAGACTTTCCGGGTCGACAATTTCAATGTAATCGATCGAGATCCCCTTCTCCTCGGCCAGGATTGCCTGAATTTTATTCCTGAGCTTCTCCGGCTCCCTGACGCCCGCGGCAGCAAGCTGCTTGGCCGCGAAAAGCGCGCGGTAGATTACCGCGGCCCTGCGGCGCTCATCAACGTTCAGATAGCTGTTGCGCGAGCTCATGGCAAGACCGTCCTTTTCCCGGACGATCGGCATCACAACGATTTCCACGTCCAGGTTAAGGCCTTTTACCATGCCCTTGATGACCGCGCACTGCTGAAAGTCCTTCTGGCCGAAGAACGCCTTGTGCGGCTTCACGCTGGAAAAGAGCTTGGCGACCACCGTGGCAACGCCGCGAAAATGTCCGGGCCTGATTGCGCCTTCCAGGACGTCGGATATCCCCTCGACAACAACGAAGACCGACGGCTTTTCAGGATACATTTCAGCAACCGCGGGCATGAACAACACGTCGACGCCCGCTGCTTCGCATTTTTTCCGGTCGCCTTCCTCGTCGCGGGGATAGCGGCTAAAATCCTCCCGGGGCCCGAACTGCGTAGGATTGACGAAGATGCTCACCATCACGATGTCGCAGGACTGCCGTGCCCGGCCCATGAGCGACACATGGCCGTCGTGCAGAAAGCCCATGGTGGGCACGAAGCCGATGGTCCGCCCCTGCGATCGAAGGGAGTCGGCAAAGGACTGCATGTCTGAAATGCCGGTGATGATCTTCATGGTTACAGCGGGCTATTTCCCGAGAAGTGTCGTGAACGTGTCGTGGTGGTCCTCTTCCTCGGCAAGGATCTCCTCGAAGAGCAGACGTGTCGTCGAGTCGCCTTCGGATGCCGCCTGCTTGATGATCTCCTTGTACAGGTCAATGGCCTCTTCCTCGGCCCTGGCATCAACCTCGAGCATGTGGTTGATATCGCCGCCGACGTTGATGGGCGAAGGTACGGTCGTCGGTGCAACATTGAAGTAGAAGAGCCGCTCGGCGATCTTTTCCGCGTGCTTCATCTCCGCTATGGCAACGTCCTCGAACATATCGGCGATCTCGGACGAGTTCAACCCCTTTGCCATCACGTGCTGCCACATGTATTGAACACTCACCTGGATCTCGCGGGCGATCGCCTTGTTGAGCAGTTCCGTCAATTTGCCGCTTGCCTTCTGTACCATAGTTGTGCTCCTTTCGTAAGGGAAATGACCCGATTAAAAACACTATAGCTGAAAACACCTGGAATGGGAAGTGCCGAGTGCGCGATCACGGCGTACCGGCGTCGCGCTGCCGACGCTACGGCATGGGCCGCCGGATGCCCCAGTGGGAGAGAAACTCCTGTTCGGCGCGTTCGGGGTCGGTCGCGTTATTGATGATCACCTGGCGGAGATGATGATAGCTGTCGGGATCGAGCGAAGTGAATTCCACGGCCAGGCTTCCCGTGACGGATCGGACCACGGCGCCGTCCGCCTGAATGATCACCGGGTGTTTAGAAGCTTTGAGCATGATGGAGACACGGCAGGGCGCCCCCGCGGCCGGGATCTCCTGATCGGTCTTCATATGGAGGCCCCTGAGGCTGATATCGATTCGGTCCATCGACCGGATCGTACGATTGCCGACCCGGATTTCAACCTCGGTGTTGAAGGGAACTCTCAGGAACTCCCTTTTTTCTTCTGCCTCTGAAACCATGGCCGCTTCCTTTCACGTCTTTTGTTAAGTATAACAGCTACGATGCCTTATCGCAAATATTTCCGGCTCATCCCCGTAACAGGCGGACAGAGCTCCCAGGAGGTCTTTTCGCGGGCCGTCAACCGCGCAAGCCTCTGGTTTTGTTTGACATATCTTTGGGTTTCTGGTAAAACTGTATATCTTACGCATTCACAAGGTCCATCAGGCATTTTTCCCTCAGGAGGTTGCAGATACATGAAAAAGGTGCTCATCGTCCTCTCATTTCTACTGATCGGAGTGCTCGGCGCTCAATTATCATTTGCCCAGCAGCCTTCGAAAAAATTTTCGCCACAGGAGATAAAGAAAATGCAAAAGACAAAAGCGCTCATCGAGACCAAGTTCGGCACCATTACCCTGAAGTTTTTCCCCGACGTCGCCCCCGGTCATGTAAAGAACTTCATTGACCTGGCCAAAAAAGGCTTTTATGACGGGACGACGTTTCACCGGGTGATCCCCGGGTTCATGATCCAGGGCGGCGATCCGAATTCAAAAGACGCGGATAAAAGCAAGCACGGCACCGGCGGCCCCGGATACACGATCAAAGCCGAGTTCAGCGATAAGCCGCATGTCCGCGGCACGCTCTCCATGGCACGGGCGGCCAGCCCCGACAGCGCCGGGTCGCAGTTCTTTATCGTCGTAAAGGATTCGCGGTTCCTCGACAAACAGTATACGGTTTTCGGCGAGGTGGAAAGCGGCATGGACGTTGTAGACAAGATCGTGTCCCAGCCCCGCGATCCCCGCGACAACCCGAACGAGCGCATCGAAATGAAAGTGAAGATCGTGGAAGGAAAATAATGGGGTCAAGTAGCACGGGTCATGGGTCCTGGTCAGATCAAACCTTGACCCTTGCCCCCTGACCCTTGACCCATAAGGGAGTCAACACTTGTCGCAGAAGATAAACAAGGTCGTGGTCGCCTATTCCGGCGGGCTCGATACGTCGGTCATCATCACCTGGCTCAGGGAAACCTACGGCTGCGAGGTGATCGCGTTCACCGCCGACATCGGCCAGGGCGAAGAACTCGAACCGCTCCGGGAAAAAGCCGTCAAGACCGGGGCGAGCAAGATCTACATCGACGACTTGCGCGAGGAGTTCGTTCAGGACTTCGTATTCCCCATGCTGCGGACGAATGCGGTGTACGAAGGCCGCTACCTCCTCGGCACCTCGATCGCGCGGCCGCTGATCGCAAAGCGCCAGATCGAGATCGCGCAGAAGGAAGGCGCCGATGCCGTCTGCCACGGCGCGACAGGCAAGGGGAACGACCAGGTCCGCTTCGAGCTGACCTATTATGCGCTCAAGCCCGATGTCAAGATCGTCGCGCCCTGGCGCGAGTGGGACATGAAAGGCCGCGAGGAACTGATCGCCTACGCGGAGAAGCACAAGATCCCGGTGACGGCCACGAAGTCAAAGCCCTATTCCACGGACCGGAACCTGCTGCACATCAGCTACGAAGGCGGCATCCTGGAGGATCCGTGGAAGGAATCCACTTTGGACATGTACACCATGGCCGTGCCCGTGGAAAAAGCCCCGGACAAGGCCGAGTATGTGGAAGTGGAATACCAGGCCGGAAATCCTGTTTCGATCAACGGCACGAAGCTGTCCCCTGCGGCCCTTCTTTCCGAGGCGAACCTCATTGCCGGCGGCCACGGTATCGGCAGGATCGACCTCGTCGAGAACCGCTATGTGGGCATGAAGTCCCGCGGTGTGTACGAGACGCCGGGCGGCACGCTGCTCCATGCGGCGCACCGGGCCGTGGAGTCCATCACCATGGACCGCGAAGCCATGCATCTCCGCGACAGCCTGGTTCCGCGCTATGCCGAGCTCGTGTACTACGGGTACTGGTTCGCGCCCGAGCGACTGATGCTGCAGGCCATGGTTGATGAGTCCCAGAAGAACGTCACGGGAACTGCGCGGGTGAAGCTCTACAAAGGAAACTGCGACACCGTGGGGCGCAGGTCGGCCGTTTCGCTCTACAACCCCGAACTCGCCACCTTTGAGGCGGACCGCGTGTATAATCAGAAGGACGCCGAAGGGTTCATCCGCTTGAATGCGCTCCGGCTGAGGATAGGAAGCAAGGCGAAAGACCCGACACGGTGACGGGGAGAACCGGAGACGCGGCGTAAATGCCCTTGTCCCCCCTCTCCGCGTCACCCTGTCTCCGCGTCTGTTTAAAGTGAACTATGGCGACAAAAGCGAAAAAAAAAGTGAACGTGAAAACTGCGACGAAGGCCGCGACAAAAGCAAAGCCCTGGGGCGGGCGGTTCACGGAAGCGACGAGCGAACTCGTGGAAGAGTACACCGCGTCGATTCCCTACGACTGGCGGCTGTATCCCTATGATGTCGCCGGGAGCATGGCCCATGCCATGATGCTGGCGAAAACCGGGATCATAACGAAAAGCGAGTCCAGCCGCATCATCCGGGGACTGGAAGGCATTCTCAAGGAAATCGCCTCGGGCTCCTTTTCGTTCAGCATCGAGCTCGAAGACATCCACATGAACATCGAGAGCCGGCTGATCGAGAAGATCGGGCCCGTGGGCGGCAAGCTCCACACGGCCAGAAGCAGGAATGATCAGGTGGCCCTCGACATTCGCATGTATCTGCGCGATGAGATCGCCGCCATCCACGACCTCCTGGGGTCGCTGCAAAAAACGCTCGTTGCGCTTGCGAACAAACACCAGGAGGTGGTCCTCCCGGGGTACACGCACCTCCAGCGGGCGCAGCCCGTGCTCCTGGGCCATCACCTGCTCGCGTATTACGAAATGCTCGAGCGGGACCAGGACCGGCTTGAGGACTGCTTCCGGCGGGTGAATGTGATGCCCCTCGGGGCCGGCGCGCTTGCCGGTACGGTGCTCCCCATCGACCGGAAGTTCGTGGCCCGGCAGCTGGGCTTCGGCAGCGTGAGCGAGAACAGCATGGACGCCGTTTCGGACAGGGATTTCGCCATAGAATTCGTCTCCGCCTGCGCCCTGATCATGATGCACCTCTCGCGCTTGTCCGAGGAGCTCGTCATCTGGTCCTCGTCGGAGTTCGGCTTCATCACGCTGTCCGATGCGTTCACGACCGGCTCGTCGATCATGCCGCAGAAAAAGAACCCCGATGTGGCCGAGCTCACGCGGGGCAAGACCGGCCGGGTCTACGGCAGCCTCGTGTCGCTTTTGACGCTCATGAAGGGACTTCCGCTCGCCTATAACCGGGACATGCAGGAGGACAAGGAGCCGCTCTTTGACACCGCGGATACGGTCTCGCTCGCACTCTCCGTGGTGACCGAGATGCTCAAGGGCGTCACGGTCCACAAAAAAGCGATGCAGAAAGCGGCTGAGGACGGCTTCATCACGGCCACCGACCTTGCCGATTACCTCGTCAGAAAAAACGTTCCCTTCCGCCGGGCCCATGAGGTCGTGGGGAGGGCGGTGCTGCGCGCAACTGAGCTGGGATGCGGCCTCGGCGACATGACGCTCGCTGAATACCGGAAGCTGTCGCCACAGATTGATAACGACGTCTACGACGCCATCTCCGTCAAATCGTCGGTAAACAGAAGGACGTCGTACGGCGGTACAGCCCCCGTGAACCTGAAAAAACGTCTGCAGACGCTCAAAAAAATGCGATGAAGATCTGCGCCCGGTGGTTTCGCGCGGCCTGTTTGGCGCTGGTGCCCGCAGCACTTGCCGCCTGTGCATTGAAAACCGACCCGCTCATACCTCCCAGCCCCCGGCCCGAGCCGGTAAAAAATATCAAGGCCGAGACGCGCGACGCTGCCGCGTTTTTGTCGTGGCCGATCCCGGAGAAAAACGTGGAGGGCGTGAGCCTGAAGCCCGCCGATATCCTGCTGTTCCGGGTCTACCGGGCCGAATTCGGACGGGACCGCAGGAAGACGCGGTACAAGCCGTATACTGAGATCCGAGTGGCCAGCCCGGCGCCGGCGGTCATTCGAAACAACGTCGTCTTCTGGACCGACCATCGGGTAACCTACGGCTATTTGTACGAATACCGGATCAGGGCAGTAAGCGTGCGCAACGGAGTAAGCGCCTGGTCCGACGAAGTACGGGTCATGCCGCTGCTCAGTCCCGCAGTCCCCGCGGGGGTCGCAGCACAGGGCGGAGATGGTTATAATCTGATCACCTGGCAGACCGTCACCACCTGGGTGGACGGCAGCCGCTACAGCGGCTTTGTCGGCTATAACGTCTACCGGGGAACGGAGCAAGGCTGGCCCGACGAGATGCCGCTCAACAAGGAGCCGCTCACGACGACTGCCTATAAAGATACAACGGCTTCGAACAACAGGACCTATTATTATGCGGTCCGTTCCGTGAACAGTCCGGCCCCTCCCTGGAAGGAGAGCCTGGATTCCGCCGAGGTTTCCGCAACTCCGCGCGACCTGACGCCTCCGGAGAGGCCCACGGGACTCACGGTCGTTCCGGGGGTGGGCAGAGTGTTCCTCACCTGGAACGAAAATAAGGAGCGGGACCTCGCGGGCTATCACGTGTACCGCTCGCTGCGGCACGGCAAAAGCTATGAACGGTTGACGGACAAGCTGCTGGCCCGGACGACGTTCTCCGATGAAACGGTTAGGAGCGGAAGAACATATTACTACGTGGTCACCGCCGTGGACCAGTCGGGAAACGAGAGCGACTATTCTTTAGAGCGGAAGGTTTTTGTCGAGAAGCTTGATGCAGGAAAATTTACCACGGAGAAGCCGAAAAGCGGACAACATGGCCGGTGAGCGTTCCCTGGTTTTTGACCGGTTGTCCGGAGTCGGGTGCGGGACGATCTATGCATGATTTCCAGTATAAGAACGGCGAACTTTACTGCGAGGGGGTGCCGGTAAAGACCGTGGCCCAGCGGATCGGTACGCCTTTTTATCTTTACAGCAGCAATACGCTCTCGATGCATTTCCGGGCATTCGACACCGCCTTCTCCGGCGTCCCGCGCGTCATCTGCTACGCGCTCAAGTCAAACTCGAACAGCGCCATTCTCCGGCTGCTGGGTCGGGAGGGCGCGGGCGCGGACATCGTGTCGGGCGGCGAGCTGTTTCGCGCGCTCCGCGCGGGCATCGATCCGAAAAAGATCGTCTACGCAGGCGTCGGCAAGCGCAGGGACGAGATCGAATATGCGCTCAAAATCGGCATCCTCATGTTCAACGTCGAATCGGGAGATGAGCTTCGCGCGCTCGACGACGCGGCCGGTGAAATGCGGGCAACGGCGCGGATCGCCCTCCGGGTGAACCCGAACATCGACCCCAAAACGCATGCCTACATTTCCACCGGATTGAAGGAGAACAAGTTCGGCATCCCGATCGAACAGGCGCTCGAGTATTACCAGATGGCCAGGTCCCTCTCCCACGTGGAGATCGTCGGCGTGCACCACCACATCGGCTCGCAGATCACCGAGGTCCAGCCCTTCGTCGATGCGCTCGAAAAAGTCGTCGCCTTCATCAAGGAGCTCAAGTCCGCAGGCATGAATATCAAATATATCGATATCGGCGGGGGGCTCGGCATTACGTACAAGGACGAAACACCGCCGCTCCCCCGGGAGCTGGCAACGGCGATCCAGCCGCTCCTCAAGGATTGCGGCTGCACCCTGGTGCTCGAACCGGGCAGGGCCATTGTCGGGAACGCCGGCATCCTGGTGACAAGCGTCCTCTACCACAAGGAAACGGGAGAAAAAAAGTTTCTGATCGTTGACGCAGGCATGAACGACCTTATCCGCCCAAGCCTCTACGATGCGTACCATGAAATCAAGCCAATCGTCGAGCCCGCAGCGCAGGACCCGCATGATGTCGTCGACGTGGTCGGCCCGATCTGCGAGTCCGGCGATTTCCTGGCCAAAGAGCGGGACATGCCGGCGGTCAAGCGCGGGGACCTCCTGGCCGTTATGAGCGGAGGGGCCTATGGCTTCTCCATGTCGTCAAACTATAATTCCCGGCCGCGGGTTGCCGAAGTCATGGTCCGGGGAAACGAATATTTCGTCATTCGCGAACGCGAAACCTACAACGATCTCATCAAGGGCGAGAAAATTCCGCGGTGGCTGGCGGGGTAAAAGGCATTTCGGATTTCAGACTGCGGATAGACATTCTGAACGAGGTACCTGGTCGGACCATGAAAAAAATACCTTTTTATAAAATGCAGGGGAGCGGCAACGACTTCATCCTGATCGACAACCGCAGGAACATCCTGAAAGGGAAGAGCCTGAAAGACCTTGCCACGACGCTCTGCCACCGGCATTATTCGGTGGGCGCCGATGGGCTGATCGTTATCGTTCCTTCGAAGAAGGTCGATTTTAAGTGGCGGTTTTTCAATGCAGACGGAAGCGAGGCCGGGATGTGCGGCAATGGTTCACGGTGCGCTGCGCGTTTCGCCTTCATCAAAAAAATTGCCAAAAAGGACATAGCCTTTGAGACGCTTGCCGGGATCATCCATGCCCAGGTAAAGCCCCGCTCGGTCAAGGTCCAGTTGACCGGCGCCGCGGGCCTCCGCATGAACATCGCCGTACCGCTCGACAGCGGGACCCGGATGGGCCATTACATCGACACCGGCGTGCCGCACCTGGTCTACCTGTCCAAGGACATCGATAACGAAGACGTTGACCGCGTAGGGAGAACGACGCGGTATCATGAGCTTTTCAAACCCGCGGGCACGAATGTGAACTTCATCCAGATCGACAGTAAGCGCAAGCTTCGCATCAGGACCTACGAGCGCGGGGTGGAAGGCGAGACCCTGGCCTGCGGCACGGGCTCGGTGGCCGGCGCTCTGATTGCCGGCGCGCTCGGCGCTGTTTTTTCGCCTGTCGAGGTCCACACCCGGGGCGGAGAGACGCTGACGGTTTCGTTTGAGCGAAGTGCGGAGGCATTCAGCGGGATCTACCTCGAAGGGAATGCCGAGGTGATCTGCGAGGGAACGCTGTATATTTAGTTTCGAGTTTTGTGGAGAAAGATGTCTTAAGGAGGCTGTTATGTTTAAAGGTTCAATGGTTGCGATTGTAACGCCGTTCAAGAACGGGAAGATTGACGAAAAAGCCCTCGGCGATCTTATAGAGTTTCATATCAAGAACGGTACGGACGTGATCGTTCCCTGCGGCACGACCGGAGAATCCGCCACACTGTCTCATGAGGAGCATCACCGCGTCGTCGAATTTACGGTGAAAACGGTCAACAAGCGGGTCCCGGTCCTTGCCGGCGCAGGCTCGAACTCGACCTCGGAAACGCTGGAGCTCACGAAGTTCGCGCAAAAGGCGGGCGCCAACGGCGTCCTGCTCATCACCCCCTATTACAACAAGCCCACGCAGGAAGGGCTCTACCGGCATTTTGCGCACGTGGCCGATTCGACAGACATGCCGATCGTCCTGTACAATGTCCCGGGACGAACAAGCGTCAACATGCTCCCTTCGACGGTCGCGCGCCTTCGGGAAAAGAAGAACATTGTCGGCATCAAGGAAGCAACCGGCGACATGAAGCAGGTAAGCGAAGTCCTGCGGCTGTGCGGCAAAGACTTCGACGTGCTTTCCGGCGACGATTTCACCACGTTCCCGATGCTTGCTCTGGGCGGCGTCGGCGCGATCTCGGTAACGGCGAACATCGCGCCTGCGGATTGTGCGGCCATGTTCGACGCATTCTTTACGGGCAAAACCGAGGAGGCCAAGAGGCTGCACTATAAGCTGGAGCCGCTTCACGGCCCCATGTTCATCGAGACCAATCCGATCCCGGTCAAGACCGCGCTTGCGCTCATGGGCAAGATCAGCGAGGAGTTCCGTCTGCCGCTTTGCCCTATGGCGGACGCAAACAAGGACAAGCTCAAAAAGGCGCTCAAGGAGTACGGATTGATATAACCGATAGCCATTTGCCACGGAGACACCGAGAGGACGCAGAGAATTGATTCTCCGTGTCTCTGCGCCTCTGTGGCTGAATCGAGGTTGCATATGATCAAAGCAGTCGTAACCGGCGCAGCAGGCCGCATGGGATCACGCATCATCAACGTGCTCTCCGCATCGGAGGGCATCGCACTGGGCGGGGCCGTGGAAAGAAAGGGACATTCCCTCGTGGGCCAGGACGCGGGCGGTCCCGCCGGCGTCGCGGCCCTGGGGATCAAGATCACGGACGACCTTTCTTCGGCGCTCAAATCCGGTGACGTCCTCATCGACTTCACGTTCCCCGAGGCAAGTCTGGAACACTTAAAGGCCTGCGCCGAACTTGGCAGGCCGGCCGTCATCGGGTCAACGGGCTTTACGAAGGAACAGCTCGCCCGGGCCGCCGATTATGTCCGTGCGATCCCCTGCGTCCTTTCGCCGAATATGAGCGTCGGCGTGAATGTCTGCTTCAAGGCGCTCGCCGATATCGCGAAGATCCTGGGGAGCGATTTCGACGTGGAGATCGTCGAGTCGCACCATCGGATGAAAAAAGATGCGCCGTCGGGCACCGCCGTACGAATGGGAGAGGTGGTGGCACGCGCCCTGGGCCGCGACTATCGCCAGGTCGCCAATTACCACCGCGAGGGCATCACGGGGGAGCGGACAAAGGAAGAGATCGGCATGCAGACCATCAGGGGCGGCGATATTGTGGGCGAGCATACGGTCTACTTCATCGGCATGGGCGAACGGATCGAGCTTACTCATCGCGCCCACACACGAGACATGTTCGCCCGCGGGGCCGTGCGGGCCGCCAAGTGGGTCGTGGGCAGGAAACCCGGCCTCTACGACATGCAGGACGTGCTGGGATTGAAATAGGAATCATACGAGTTTCCTCACTCGGATATTACTTTACAAAGGGAGTCTACAATGAAAAAAGTATTCACTATCACCATCATGCTTGCTCTTCTGTGCACTGCGTTCCTGGCATCGGGCGTCCATGCCTTTGCGCCGAAAAAAGGCGACAAGCCCTGCCTTGACTGCCACAAGCTCGACAAAAAGGACGCCGAGGTCATCGTAAAGAAGATTGTGCCCACGGGCACGGTCACGGATATAAAAGCGTCGCCGATCAAGGGCGTGTGGCAGATCGATGTGGAGGCCGGCGAAGGAAAGCACGGCTCGCTGTATCTGGATTTTTCGAAGAAGTTTCTCGTGGCCGGCCAGATCGTTCCTGTTGATCAGCTCGGGAAACAGCCCCCGGCGCGGAAAGTCGACCTTTCCAAGATCCCCACGGAGAATGCGATCGTAGTCGGGTCCAAGACCGCTGCGAAGAAGGTCATTGTGTTCAGCGATCCCGATTGCCCCTATTGCCGTGAGCTCCACAAGATCATCAAGCAGATCGTCGCAAAGCGGCCCGACATTGCCTTTGAAATTATTCTGAATCCGCTTCCCATGCACAAGGAGGACGCATTTAAGAAGGCCCAGGCGATCCAGTGTTCGAAGTCGACGGAGATGCTTGACGATGCTTTCTCCGGGAAGACGGTGCCGGAGCCGACCTGTCCTCCTGACCAGATAGAGAAGAACAGGGAACTTGCGGCAAAGCTCGAATTCAACGGCACGCCGACCCTCGTCCGTGACGACGGGACAGTGCTCTCCGGCTATCTTCCGGAAGAAAAACTTCTGGAGTGGATCGACAAGAAATAATATAAGGACTGGGGGAAACATGCTTTGGACGGAGAGACGTTTTTGCTCCCCGCTCAGTCCTCATCCCTCAGGCCTGACTTACTCTTGTGATCCCGGAGGGCTGGATGAAACTCGTTCGGTTTCAGGTTGGCGGAAGGGAATCGCACGGAGTTTTGAGCGGCAACGAGGTCCGGGAACTGGAAGGGGACTTCCTCGGCTCCTTCGACGCTGTGAAGAGGTCCCACGCTCTCGACAGCATTAAACTTCTGGCGCCGTGCATTCCCACGAAGATCGTCGCTGTGGGACTCAATTATCGTGATCACGCTCTTGAGTTGGGTTTTCCGATTCCGGAAAACCCGATTATTTTTCTCAAGCCGCCCACCAGCATCATCGGACCCGGCGATACAATCGTCGTACCGGACATGAGCAAACGGGTCGACTATGAAGCTGAGCTCGGGGTTGTGATCAAGGACCGGGTGCGAAACGTTTCTGCTGAACAAGCGTCGGGCCACATCCTCGGGTATACTTGTGCGAACGACGTTACCGCGCGGGATTTGCAGAAACAGGACGGCCAGTGGACCCGAGCGAAATCCTTTGATACGTTTTGCCCCGTGGGCCCCTGGATAGAGACCGACCTTGATCCCCGCAACCTTCTTGTCGAAACGTACCTCAACGGTGAGCGAAAGCAGTCCTCCCGGACGTCTCAGTTTATTTTTACGATTGATCACGTGGTAAGTTTCATTTCCCGGATCATGACCCTAAACCCCGGCGACCTCGTCATAACCGGCACACCTTCCGGCATCGGCCCCATGAAGCCCGGCGATGAGATCGAGGTCCGGATCGAGGGTATTGGCAGTTTAAAAAATTCAGCAGCGTAATTTTGTGATCTCATAAAGGGTCTGATTTTGCCGCAGAAAAACGGAGAAATACACTTTGCAAGAGTAAGGATTTTCTCTGCGCCCTTTGCGTTCTTTGCGGTGAAAAAGCTTTTCCGACGTTGTTAATTTTTTCCGTCATCCTTTTCATTTCATCGCTTCGGAGGATTTAGCAGTGACAACTGAAAACGAAACCTACATCCAATCCCTCTTTGCCGAGCGGCTCGGCGGGAAGATGTTCGGCAAAGAAACAAAGATCTATAAGTTCGAGAAGATCAAGCGGGCCAAGCGCGCTGCCCTGGCGGCACATCCGGGCGCGGAACTTATCGATTTCGGCGTGGGCGAGCCCGATGAAATGGCCTTCCCCGGTGTGGTCCAGTCGCTTCAGAAAGAAGCGGAGAAGCCGGAGAACCGCGGGTATGCGGACAACGGCATCCGGGAGTTCAAGGACGCCGCTGCGCGGTATATGGAGAAGGTATACAACGTCAACGGGATTAATCCGGAAACCGAAGTGCTGCACGGCATCGGCAGCAAGCCCGTGCTCGCCATGTTCCCGGCAATCTTCATCAATCCCGGCGACATAACGCTCATGACCGCGCCGGGATATCCGATCATGGCGACCCACACACGCTGGTACGGCGGCGAGGTGGTGCATCTGCCGCTCCGCGAGGAAAACGGTTTTCTCCCGGACCTCGACGCTCTCTCTCTTGACGTCAAAAAGCGGGCAAAGCTCCTCTATATAAACTACCCGAACAATCCGACCGGCGCAGGCGCAACAAGGGTTTTCTTCGAAAAGGTCGTTGCCTTCGCGAAGGCTCACAACGTTATCGTGGTCCACGATGCAGCCTATGCCGCACTCACCTACGGCTCCCGGCCCCTCTCCTTTCTGTCAATCGCAGGCGCCAAGGACGTGGGAGTTGAAATCCACTCGCTTTCGAAAGCCTTTAACATGACCGGCTGGCGTCTCGCCTTTGTTGCCGGGAACGACCGGGTTGTCGCGGGCTACGGGAACGTGAAGGACAATTATGACTCGGGCCAGTTCAAAGCCATTCAACAGGCAGGGGTCTACGCTCTCAACCATCCCGGGATCACGGACGAGATCAAGGCCAAATACGAGCGGAGGCTTCGGGCCATGTCGTTGGTCCTGGCGGACATGGGTTTTAACGCAAAAATGCCGGCAGGCACGTTCTACCTCTATGTCAAAATGCCGAAGGCGGTCAAGAACGGCAAAATCTTTTCGAGTGCCGAGGATTTTTCGGAATTTTTGATCACGGAAAAACTCATCAGCACCGTGCCCTGGGACGATGCCGGATCGTACATTCGCTTCTCGGCCACGTTCGAATCCAAAGGCAAGGCCGACGAGCTGCGGGTCCTCGAGGAGTTTAAAAAGAGGATGGGCGGGTTGCGGCTTGAGTTCTAAAATAAGATCTCTCGGCGCATTCTACGGTAAATAATTTTTTATGCTCACAACCGCATACATCGGCATCGGCTCGAACATAGGGGACAAAAAAGCCGCCTGTCGCCGGGCGATCAAACTGCTTGGCAAAGCGGGCCGCATTGTCGCTGCTTCTTCTTTCTATTGCACCGAGCCCGTCGGCTACCCGGACCAGGAAGAATTCGTCAACGCGGTGGTTGAACTCGAGACACCCTTGTCGCCGCCGGCGCTTCTGGCGCAGTGCCACGTGATCGAGGACGAACTGGGCCGGAGCCGTCTTGTCCGATGGGGGCCGCGCACCATCGATCTCGATATTCTTTTATACGGCGAGGCGGTACTAAACGATGCGGAACTCACGATCCCCCATCCGCTGATGTCGGCGCGCGCGTTTGTTCTCATCCCGCTCGCTGAAATCGCGGACGAGGCGGTCCACCCGGTTTGTAAAGAGACGATCGCGCAGCTGCTTCACAATTTGCACGACGTTCACCGGGTTACTCTGTGTGATTCACCGGTTGATCAACCATGAACAAGCAAGCGGAGTCTCTTCGCCATACAAAATATATCGTGACCGAAGGTCCGATCGGCGTGGGCAAAACCAGCCTTACGTCGCTCATCGCCGAGGAGCTCGGCGCGCGCCTTATTCTCGAGCGTGCCGAGGACAACCCTTTTCTCGCCGATTTCTACAGAGACCCTGCCCGCTACCGGTTTCAGACGCAGATGTTCTTCCTGTTGAGCAGGTTCAGCCAGCAGCAGGAACTGGCCCAGCCGGACTTGTTCACGCGGATCACCATGAGCGATTATCTCTTCGACAAGGACCGGATCTTCGCCTACCTGAACCTCGACGAGAACGAACTCACGCTGTACGAGCAGTTCTACAGGATCCTGGAACCCAAAATCATGAGGCCCGACCTGGTGATCTTTCTCCAGGCGGACACGGACACCCTGCTTAAACGCATCAAAATGCGCGCGCGGCCCTTTGAAAAAGAGCTCAACTACGAATACATTGCGGCGGTCAACGAAGCGTATAATCAATTTTTTTTCCGGTACGCGGACACACCGCTTCTCGTCATCAATACGTCCGATATCGATTTTGTCCACCGCAGGGAAGACCTCGACGATCTCTTGAAGCAGATTTTGGACATGAAACAGGGAACGCAGTACTACGTTCCGGTATCGGGGAAAAAGTAACGGGAACGGGACCCGGCGATGCGCTCCGTTCCCATCTTTGCCGTTGCGGTTTATCAGAGGATTGTGTAAGATTCAGCCACGTATGGCGCTCTACATCGTTAAACGCATCCTTCTTTTTATTCCCACCCTCCTGGGCATAACGCTCATAACGTTCATCCTGATGCAGGCCCTGCCCGGCGACCCGGTCGCGGGCATGGCGGGCGAGCGCGCCAGCCCCGAAACCATCGCGCGCATCCGCGCGGAACTTGGTCAGAACAGGTCGCTTCCGCTTCAATACGCCGGGTATTTAAAATTGCTCGCGACCGGAGAACTGGGCAGGTCCTATTACACGAACCGCAGGATAGCCGATGATCTTGTCCAGAAATTTCCGAATACGCTCAGACTGGCCCTTGCCGCAATGTGCTTTGCCTCGGTGTTCGGCATCGGCATGGGCGTCTTTTCCGCCGTCAAGCGGGGGACGAAATGGGACCGCCTCGTGACCCTCGTTTCCGTGGGCGGGATCTCGGTCCCGGTCTTCTGGCTGGGCCTTGCGCTGATGCTCCTGTTCTCCTTTTATCTGCGGTGGCTTCCGCCTTCGGGCATGGGCAACGGCAGCCTCCTCTACATCATTCTTCCGGCTGCGACGCTCGGCACCTTTTCCCTGTCCTACATAACGCGCATAACAAGATCGTCCATGCTCGAAACGCTTTCCCAGCCTTACGTTGCGGCTGCCCGCGCAAAAGGTCTTTCGGAAACCGCTGTCGTGCTGAAGCACGCGCTCAAAAACTCGCTCATCCCCATCATCACGCTCATCGGCCTCGACCTCGGCTCCTATTTGAACGGCGCCGTCCTGACGGAAACCATTTTCGGATGGGACGGCCTCGGCCGCTACGCCCTGGACGGCATTATCAAAAGGGATTACCCGGTGATCATGGGCGTCGTGCTCTTCGGCGCCGTAATCTTCGTTGCCATGGACCTGATCGTCGATATTTCATACCACTTTCTTGATCCCCGGGTGCGGGTGAAAAGTGAAAACTAGCGGAGTGCGTCATCAATCTCTTTACCCGGGTCGTCATTTGAGCGCAGCGAAGGATCTTGTCTTCCCAAACTGTTGCAGACCCTTCCATTCGCTCAGGGCGACAGCACAGGGAAAGAAGTAGTGGACCCGCTACATCGGCAAAAACCTGTGATTCACCTGCTGTCGTGAGGCGTCATTCAGATCATGAAAAAATTTTCTTTACGAGACCTTACCGAGAACACTCCCGCGCTGATCGCGGCGATCATCCTGGTTTTTCTTGTGTCCGTTGCCGCCTTTGGCCCCGCTCTTGTCCATTACGACCCCCTCTCCATGGACCTGGATAGTCTGAGGCAGCCGCCAAGCAAGGCCCATCTGCTCGGCACGGACAGCACGGGCAGGGATATTCTTTCGCGCCTCGTGTACGGCGCGCGGATATCGCTCAGCGTCGGTATTATCGCTTCCCTTCTTTCCCTGTCCATCGGCATCTTCTTCGGATTGATCGCGGGGTACTTCGGCGGCAAAACAGACTCCATTCTTTCCCAGTTTTTCGACATCTTCCTTGCCTTTCCCAGCCTGCTCCTCGCCATCGGCATCAGCGCCGTCATGCCAGCGGGCCTGACCTCGGCCATGCTCGCGATCACGCTCGTGGGATGGGCCGGATTTGCCCGCCTCGTTCGCGGCATCACGCTCTCGCTCAAGGAGCAGACCTATGTGGAAGCCTCCCGCGCCCTCGGCGCGACCCCCGCGAGGATTTTGTACAAGCACATCCTGCCGAACGCCCTCCCGTTGGTCGTTGTCGCGGGCAGCTTGCGCGTCGGCGGGTTCATCCTGCTCGAAGCGGCGCTGTCGTTTCTCGGGCTCGGGGTCCAGCCGCCCACGCCGACCTGGGGATCTATGATCAGCCTGAACCGCGCCTTTATCAACTCCGCCCCCTGGATGGTGATCTTTCCCGGGATCGCCATCAGCATCACCGTGATCAGCTTCAACATCCTCGGCGATTTTCTGCGCGACAAGCTCGACCCGAGATCGCAGGTTTAGGGACCTCATGCGGCTCTAAAGCGAGTGAACGTATTTATGCAATTCGTGTGTCGTGCGGCATCTTGATCTTTTTTGAAGCGCTTTTCCCGCCAGTTGGCCTTGTCCCTCACCCCTGCCGGAAAAGCTGCCAGGCTGGAATTTTTTTCGGAGAATAACAAAGGTGCAGGCTTGCCTCAATTACAAAACGGGCGAAAGCTTTTCTGCCGGCAGAGCGGATAGTCATGACGCACCGGCGGCGGTTTAGCGCTGCCATCGTCCAGTCGATTTCACGTGTCTTAACTGTACGTCAGTTTTCGCTCAAGGTCTTTCGAGCGGGAGATGCGTTTTGCCTCATCGAGAGTCAGGAGTTCCGCTTTGCAGAGCTGAATGAGATGCTGGTCCATTGTCTGCATGCCGTATTCGTCGCGTCCCTTTTCGATGTACTGCTCGATCTCGTCGAGTTTATTGTCCCGGATACACGCCTTAATGGAGGAAGTTGCATACATCACTTCAAGGACGGGAAGGATCGTTTCGTCTTTTTTCCCTCGTACAAGCCTCAGGGAGATAACTGCTATAAGGCTCTCTGCCAGCCTTTGCCTGATATTCTCATGCGCCTGGGGCGGAAAATAACCGACGATACGGTTGATGGACGAAGCCGTATTATTGGTATGAAGCGTGGATAATACGAGATGCCCCGTCTCCGCGGCCTTTACACAGGAGTCTACTGTTTCGAGATCGCGCAATTCTCCGACCATAATAACGTCCGGGTTCATACGCATTGCAGACCGTAATGCAACGGTGAAACTTTCCGTATCGATGCCTACTTCCCTCTGGATAATACAGCTTTTGTTCGAAGTGAACAGGAACTCGATCGGGTCCTCAATCGTAATGATATTGTAATCGAAATTATCATTGATAAACCTCATCATCGAAGCAAGCGTCGTTGATTTGCCGTTGCCGGTCGGCCCGGTGACGAGTATCAGGCCGTTCGGAGCCTGCGCAATCTTGCCGAGCACCGGCGGAAGATTCAACTCCTCGAACGTTCCGATCTGGTGAGGTATAACGCGCATGACGACGCCGAGATTGCCGCGCTGACGGAAAATGCTCACCCGGAAGCGGCCGACATTCGCCAGGGTATAGGAAGTATCAAGTTCCTTCAAATCTTCGGGCAGCTTCCGGTTGTGCTGCTCCATGACCGCGTTTGCGACGAACTCGGTGTCTTTTTTCGTCAAGTTCCCGAGCTTGGAACGAATAAGATGGCCGCGCGCCCGGAACATCGGCGGGTTGTCGACCTCAAAGTGGATGTCCGAAACCCTTTTTTCGAAGGCAATGTTAAGAATCTGGTTAAATACGGTAACGTCCATGGCGCCGTTGTACCTCCGCGTTTTATCTTGGTCGAAGACACATTACTGTCTCTATGATGATTTTTGAGCCGCTTTCGCTACCTGTCTGCGGAAAATCGCGTATTCCAGAACAATACCCGCCTGCAGAGAAAGGAGCTCGAGCATATCGAGCCACACCGGAGACGCCTCTTTCTGCCCGAAATCCCCGTAGATCACCGCTGCGACCTTTCGATCGCTTATCAAGGGCAGCAGAATGATGGCGGGACTCAAGGGCTTGCCTATTTCTGCAAAAAATGTCCTGAGCGTTTCATCGCCGCTCTCTCCGTAATAGACCCGCCCTTTTTCGATAACGTCCCGGAACACCGAAGGCTTTGCAAGCTGGATCTTCAGCCGGTCCGCCGGAGCCGGGCCCATGCTTTTTTCGGAACTGATCCCTATGGCCCGTTCACCGATCAATTCGGTCGCACGGACGACAAGCGTGACCGCGCGCTCGAACATCTCGGAAACAGCCGTGAGGACCACGAGCGCCGCATCGGAAGGAATCTTGATCTTGCTCAGCGACGTGATGCCGTCTTTCAGTTTCCTGCCGTAGATATCGGCATCCTCGTGTCCGTACTGAAAACCCTTGACATAAGACGTGAACGCGTCGACGAACTGTATCGTGTCCTTGATGTACGTTTCTCTCCGGCCTTCTTTCGGTGGTTTGGGGAGAACGGCCCTCACGCCCTCACGGTACGATTGAAGGATGAAATCACTGTCCTGAAGAGAGGCGAATTGGATCACGGGAACCGCAGAGTATTTTGCGCTCACCTGCTTCCTCAGGCCTGCAATTTTTCCCCGGGAAAATCCGCCCTCCGATTGTACGGGATTGTCAAAGACAACGAGAGGCATTCTCGCGGAAAGAAGGCACTGCGATACCATCCGGTCGAGCTCCTTTTCGTCGTCTGTGGCGAATGCGAGCACTCCCTCATCGTTACAGAGGGCCATGACTGAATGACGGATCAGCGTATCATTGCTGAACATGACGACGGCCTTGCTCGCCTGCTTCGCCGCAGCGTCGGGCGCAGCCTTGCGACCCACGGATTTCCTCACAAAAGAAACAAAGGCCTCCTGCTCTTCGACGGAAAAACCCGGGAGCAATTCTTTTATTGTCTGGCGATGGATTGAGTCCGGATCAAAAAGTTCCATTTCAGAAACAGGCCGGGGTATCTTCTTCTCAAGCCGGTCGAGGTCGGCAAGCCCGAGATCATCCGCGGTAACTATCGAACGGTCTCCTTTTGTTTGACCCTCGCTTTCCTCGGGAAGGACATCGGCATAGAGCGCCTCAAGGGAGGGAATGTCTTTCCCGGCCGCGCGGTCACGTTCCCGCTCGTCTAAGATGCGAAGTGCCTCCATTAAAACCATCTGGGCATCAACTTCCAGGTCCAGCTCTCCTTCGGTAGAAACGACGGGCGTGTCCGTGTCGAACGTAAAGGTGCCCTTTGTCCAGCTCATCAGCTCAACGATCGTCATCTCGACCAGCTTTTTGAGTCCCCTGCGGGCGTCTTCTTGCTTCAGCTTGCCCATTTGTATCAACGTAACAAGAAGCGGAATGTTTTTTTTATAGGTATTCTTCTTGTCACCCAATGCCTGCTTGAGATCGTCAATGGTTATGGCGCCCATCTTTACCAGGACGGTCCCGATGCGGACGCTGTTGTTAAAATGATTTGCACCGACGATGTATCCGTTTCTAAAAACAATCTTGCTTTCCCCTTTGCTCCCCTGAACGAAAAAAATACCCGATTTCCTCGTTGTGTGGACCAACTGGATAATGTCTACTAGGGACAGATGTTCTAAATCTCCGGTAAACGCCATGTCTATAATCCCTCAGGGGTACTGAATATCAGCCTGGAAAGCACACGTTTCATCAACAAGATAAAATCGACCATCGTACAGCCCCTCGGAGACTTCCTGTACTTGGAACGGGATTATCCTAATCAGAGGGGATAACTACCGTGGATTATATAATGATAGGGGATAAGAATCAAGTGCGCTTCTAAAAACAGCTAAAAATAAACAGAATCATGAATCGGCAAGTATGCCATCCGGTTAACGCAACAAAAGCCTTTTTAAGGCAGCGGCCCTCATAATCTGCTCCTCCACCTCCGGCCGGAACGGTCCCGTGACAAATTCAGTTTGTAAATTATTCTATTAGTGTTAGTATGTTTTCCATGGTTGACGCTATCCGCGCAAAAAAATCTTTGGGCCAGAACTTCTTACGGGACCCGCACTACCTTAAAAAAATCGCCGACGCTGCCGACATCGGCCCTGGAGACCAGGTATTGGAGATCGGGCCGGGCTTCGGCCATCTTACGCAGGTGCTCGCCGAACGTGCGGGGACCGTGCTTGCCCTCGAAATCGACGAACGGCTCATGCCGCATCTCCACACGGAATTCGGCGCCTACCGGAATGTCGAGATCGTTCATGCCGACGCACTCGACTATCCCTACGAATCGCTCCCCGGCAAATGGAAGGTCGTGGCGAACCTCCCCTATTATATTTCCACTCCCATCATTCAAAAGCTGATTTTGCACCGGGACAGGTTTCAGAGCCTCACGATCATGCTGCAGAAGGAAGTAGCGGAGCGGATCGCCGCTCCGCCCGGAGGAAAAGAATACGGGTTTCTTTCGGTCCTCGTTCAGCTCTATGCGCTCCCGCGGGTCCTGTTCACTGTGCCGCCCGGCGCCTTCACACCGAGGCCCGAGGTTGACTCGTCCGTGATGACGCTTCTGATGCGCGACCGTCCTGCGGTTTCTGTCGAAGACGAAAATTTTTTCATGGTCGTGGTTAAGGCCGCGTTCTCCCAGCGAAGGAAAACCCTCAGAAATTCTTTGAAGCAGCTTGGTGCAGGCAAAGAGAAGATGGAGTCGATTCCCGGCACGATCGGCGTTGATCTCGGGAGGCGGGCGGAGACCCTTTCGCTCGGAGAATTCGGCAGGCTTGCGGCGTTTCTTCATCCCTGATGGATGCCGCCTTTGCCGGCCCCGGCGCGTCGCAGCTGTGCAGGGTCCTGCTTTCCGTCGATAACCCATTCGGCCTTTTCACCTTGACATTTTTTTGCCATTCCCTATAATTAACGCCTGATCTTCAGGTTTCTGCTCAGGGAGTATCGCCATGAAAGATGCGATCATACAAGCCTTTGACGAAAGCGCCCAGGTCAAGGTCAAATTCGTCAGAGAAAATATCGACAAGATCATCGACGTGGTCCAGCTCATTGCCCAGGCCTTCCGCGAGGGCAAGAAGGTCATCCTCTTCGGGAACGGCGGAAGCGCCATGGATGCCTCGCACATCGCAGCGGAATTCGTGAACCGTTTCCTCATGGAGCGGCCGCCCCTGCCCGCGATCGCGCTGAACACCGACACGGCGGTGCTCACGAGCATCAGCAATGACTACGACTTCTCGCAGGTCTATTCGAAACAGCTGTCCGCCCTGGGCCACGAAGGCGACGTCGTGATCGGCATCAGCACGAGCGGCAATTCTCCGAACGTGATTAAGGCGATCGACGTGGCGAAAAAAAACGGCATGAAGACCGTGATCCTGACCGGCGGCACCGGCGGCAAGCTGGCCAACGTGGCGGATTACACCTTCATTGTGCAGACCAAGGCCACGCCGCGGATCCAGGAGACCCACATCACCCTCGGCCATGCCATCTGCCAGATGGTGGATGAAGAACTTTTCGGCAACCACAACAAATAGGCCCCATGAAAAAGATCGATATCTCACGCATAAAGTCCTACTCGCTCAAAGGCCGCGAAAGCAAGGTCCGGGTCAACGATTTTTCCCGGCCCCACAAAAAAGGCGGAAGCTTTCAGG
>JAJXTW010000131.1 GCA_021783455.1 Nitrospirota bacterium
CCGGTAACGTTTATCGTATTGTCGCCAATTACAACTTCCGCGCCCGCTTCTTTTACTTTAGCAAGCACGGCATCGAGATGGCCGGGAAAACAGTTCTTGATCAGGATCGAACCGTTGGTGATTGCCGCGGCGATCACAAAGGTCCCTGTTTCGATCCGGTCGGGCATGACGGTGTAGTCCATGGGCTGGAGGCTCTTGACGCCCTGAATTTTGATGAGGTCCGTTCCCGCGCCCTCGATTCTCGCTCCCATCCGGATGAGGGCGTTCGCGAGATCGGCGATCTCCGGCTCCCGCGCGGCGTTCTCGATTGTGGTTTCACCCTCTGCGAGCGTTGCGGCCATCATAATATTTTCCGTGCCGGTCACGGTAATCGTGTCGAAATAAATATGCGCGCCGCGAAGCTTTTTGGCAGATGCCACGACGTAGCCGTGCTCGATCTCGACCGATGCCCCGAGCTTTTCGAGGCCCATAAGGTGCAAATTGATGGGCCTGGCGCCGATCGCGCATCCGCCCGGGAGCGACACGCGGGCTTTGCCCATGCGAGCCACCAGGGGGCCGAGTACAAGCACCGAAGCCCGCATGGTTCGCACGAGATCGTAGGGCGCCTCGGGATTCGCAAGGCCCGTGGAATCGATGGTGATGTCGTGGTCCTGCCGTTCAAACGAGGTCCCCATGTTCTGGAGGATCCTTCCGAACGTCGTCACATCGGCCAGACGCGGAACGTTCGAGATGCGGTGCTTTCCCGCGCACAAGAGGCCGGCGGCGAGGATCGGCAATGCCGCGTTCTTCGCGCCGCTGATAACGACTTCGCCGCGGAGTTTTTTACCGCCGTTGATGACAATTGTTTTCATATTGTTTTAACCACGGGTCTCGCGAGGCGAGACACACAGATGAACATGAATAAAGAACATCTCGGCTCCCTCTCCTTCAAGAGAGGGCTGGGGTGAGGATGGGTTTGTTGATAGCTCTTTTGAGACCCATCCCCACCTCGATCCTCCCCTTGAAGGGGAGGAAATGCGAGAAAGACTACTTTTTTCTCGCTATAATGACTCGTTCGATTCCTGCCAGGTCCTTCAGAACCTCGGACCCTTCGAGTGAGCCTGATTCTTGAATCATCTGCACAAGCGCTCCGGCCTGACCTATCCCCATCTCCATGATAAGAGCGCCCTTGCTTCGGAGAAACACCGGCGCCTCGTCGATAATCCGCCGGTGAACCTCCGTGCCGTTCTGTCCCGCAAGAAGCGCCATTCCCGGTTCGTGATCCCTGACCTCGGGCTGCAGTGTTGAGAACTCTTCAGAGGGGACATAGGGAGGGTTCGAAACCATGATATCAACCCGCCCCCGCAGGTCAAGTTCCTCCAGCGATCCGAAAAGATCGCCCTCAAGGAACCGGACGTGGTCAGCGACGCCGTGCCTGCGCGCGTTCTCTCGGGCCACGTCGAGGGCCTTTTCCGATTTGTCTGACGCAAAAATCCGGGCAGACGCCAGTTCTTTTGCCAGGCTGACGGCAATGCAGCCGGAGCCGGTGCAAAGGTCGAGGATGGTAAGCCGCACGTCCTTGTTCGGAACAAGTGTAAGCGCCGTCTCGATGATCAGCTCGGTTTCAGGCCTCGGGATAAGGACGTCCTGCGTGACCATGAAGTCCAGGCCCCAGAACTCCTGTTTCCCCAGGATGTACTGCAGCGGCTCGCGAAGCGCCCGGCGATCCACCGCCTGTTCAAAGAGCTCACGGTGTTGTTCATCGACTGCTTCCCGTATGTGAGCCAGCAGCCAGGCGCGGTCTTTGCCCAGCGTATGACAGAGAAGGAGTTCCGCATCGAGCCGGCCGGTCGTAATGCCGACTGAGGATAACTGAGATGCCGATCTATTTATCGTTTCAATGATGGTCACAGATTTTCATTTCGGATTTCGGATTGTAGATTGCGGATTGAATAACCGCCGTTCCGAAATCCGCATTCCGCAATCCGAAATGGGGCTACAGGTTTTTCAGCCGCTCCGCGTTGGCCGCCGCCGTGAGGGCTTCAATAAACTCGTCGATATCGCCGTCCATGACCGCATCGATTTTATAGAGGGAAAGGCCGACGCGGTGGTCGGTCACCCGGCTCTGGGGAAAGTTGTAGGTCCTGATCTTTTCACTGCGGTCGCCGGTGCCGACCTGCAACTTCCTCGCCGCCGATTCTTCGGCCTCTCTCTTCTCGCGCTCTTTCTCCAGCAGGCGCGATTTGAGGATCTTCATGGCCTTTTCGCGGTTTTTAAGCTGCGAACGCTCGTCCTGGCAGGCAACGACCTCGCCGGTCGGGATGTGCGTGATCCGGACGGCCGAGTAGGTCGTGTTCACGCTCTGGCCGCCGGGGCCTGATGAGCAATAGGTGTCGATGCGCAAATCCTTCTGCTCGATCTGGACATCCACGTCCTCGGCTTCGGGAATGACCGCCACCGTTACGGTCGAGGTGTGGATCCGTCCGCTGGACTCCGTTGCGGGAACGCGCTGCACCCGGTGAACGCCGCTTTCGTACTTGAGCCTGCTGAAAACGCCCTTGCCCTGGATCTGGGCCACGACTTCCTTGGCGCCGCCGACGCCCGTGGTGCTCATGTCGAGGAGCGTCAACTTCCAGCGCTTCTTTTCCGCGTAGCGCGAATACATGCGAAAAAGCTCGGCGGCGAACAGGCCTGCCTCGTCCCCGCCTGCTCCGGCGCGGAGCTCGAGAAAGACGTTCTTGTCGTCCCGGGGGTCCTTGGGCACGAGCATCAGCCGGAGCTCCCGGTCCGTCTGTTCGATTTTCGGCCGGAGTTCTTTCAACTCGGCCTCGGCCATGGCGCGGAGTTCCGGGTCCGCCTGCTTGTCCTGGGTGATCTCTTCCGCTTCCGTGATCTGCCGAAGCATGCTCCGGTAGGCGCGGTAGTGGCTCACCACATCTTCGATTTCCGACCGTTCCCGGGAATATTTCTGATACCGCTGGTGGTCGGCGGCGACGCCGGGATCGGACAGGAGCCTCGTCAGCTCGTCATATTTTTCCGAGACTGCTTCTAGTTTTCTTAGCATAAGTCAAAATTAATTCTGCCACTGAGGCACGGAGACACGAAGAAAAAATATGTCGTCATTGCGAGAGGCCGGAGAGAGCGCGGCAATCTGGTTAGCTTCGGGATTGTTTCGTCGCTTTGCTCCTCGCAATGACAATTCTCGTTGTCTTCTCTGTGCCTCAGCGTCTCTGTGGCGGAAATGTTTCTCCAACAAAAAACCCCGCTTCAGCGGGGTTCCATCGCGATGGCTTCCTTGAGGGACCGGAGGGCCACCTCTATCTGATCGTCCGATGGCTCCCGGGTCGTGAGTCGCTGAAGCCAGAGCCCCGGCTGCATCAGGGCCTTGATCACGGGATGTTTGCATTTCGTCGCACTGTACTTGATGAACTCATACCCCAGTCCGGCGATGAGCGGCAGGAGCACGAGCCGCGACAACCCTTTTGCCCAGAGAGGCCAGCTGCCCGGGATCAGGGAAAATACGAGAATGGAAAGCGCTATTACCGCGATCAGGAAGCTGGTACCGCACCGCGGATGGATCCGGGAATAAGGCCGCGCATTCTGGACCGTAAGCTCGACCCCGGCTTCGTAGGCCGCGATGGACTTGTGCTCCGCCCCGTGGTATTCGAAGACCCGCCGGATGTCTTTCATGAAGGAGATGCCGGATACGTAACCGAGAAAAAGGGCAACACGGAGCACGCCGTCCGTCAGGTTGAACAGGACGCTGCTTTTCGTGACCGCGTCGTATCTCATGCCGAGCAGGTTGGTGAGGAGGAGCGGCAGCCCCAGGAAAAGGGCGAGCGAGAAGGCCAGCGCCACGATCATGGTCCCCGCCATGGCAAGGGAACCGAGCTCCTCTTTTTTCCCGTCTTCGCTTTCGATCGCTTCATTCGCCGAAAAATTGAGCGCACGGATGCCGAGCCACAAGGCTTCGAACAAGGCCACCGAGCCCCTGATGATCTTCGTCTTGAACAGCGGGAACCGCTCGCTCAGCGGAAGGATCGTTTCCCGCAACACGGCGATCTCGGCAGTGGGTTTGCCGCCCTTGCGCACGGCCACGGTGAAGGCGTGCGGTGAGCGCATCATCACGCCCTCGAGCACGGCCTGCCCGCCGATATTCATGTTTTCGGGCACCTCAGAACCTCACAGAGGGTCATGTAGCAAGTAGCAGGCAGCAAGGATATGGTTTAGTTTCCTTGCCCCTTGCTGCTTGACCCATGCCCCGTGGCACTTACGCCTTATTGTATTTCTTCCTGAACTTGTCGACGCGGCCTTCGGTGTCGATGAGCTTCTGCTTGCCGGTAAAGAAGGGGTGGCAGTTTGAGCAAATATCGAGTCTGATGTCCGGCTTGGTTGATCTGGTCTGGAATGCTTCGCCGCAGGCGCAGTGAACCTTTGTTACCTTGTAGTCGGGATGGATATCCTGCTTCATTGTACTTTCCTCCTCAAAATAAACCATAGCCACAGCTCGTAGCTGTGGCTATTTTTGTTAAGGCCGAAATAATATACCAAACTGCGCAAAAATACAAGAGAAAAATTACTTGTTCATGGAGTCGAGGAAGTCCCTGTTGGTCTTGGCCTGCTTCAGCTTCTCGAGCAGGAACTCCATGCTTTCGACCGTGGACAGCGGGTTCAGCACCTTGCGGAGCACCCACATGCGGTTCAGGTCTTCCTTCTCCACGAGCAGCTCTTCCTTCCGGGTCCCCGAGGCGTTGATGTCGATGGCCGGGAACACGCGCTTGTCCACGAGCTTCCGGTCCAGGTGGAGTTCCATGTTGCCGGTGCCCTTGAATTCCTCGAAGATCACGTCGTCCATGCGGCTGCCCGTGTCCACGAGCGCCGTTGCAAGGATCGTGAGGCTGCCGCCGTTCTCGATGCTGCGGGCCGCGCCGAAGAAGCGCTTGGGCCGCTGGAGCGCGTTCGCGTCCAGACCGCCTGACAGCACCTTGCCCGAGGCCGGAATGATGGCATTATGCGCACGGGCGAGGCGGGTGATGCTGTCCAAAAGTATCACCACGTCTTTTTTGTGCTCCACGAGACGCTTGGCGCGCTCGCTCACCATGTCCGCGACCTGCACATGCCGTTGCGGCGGCTCGTCAAAAGTCGAACTGATGATCTCGGCTTTGACCTGGCGCTGCCAGTCCGTGACCTCTTCGGGCCGTTCGTCGATCAGGAGCACGATCAGCTTTATGTCGGTATGGTTTTTCAGGATTGCCTTGGCAATGGACTGGAGCAGCATGGTCTTGCCGGTCCGCGGCGGCGCCACGATCATACCGCGCTGGCCCATGCCGATGGGTGTGACGAGATCTATAGCTCGCGTTGTATAATCAGTGGGAGAATATTCGAGCTTGATCTTTTTTTCGGGATAGTAGGGAGTGAGGTTGTCGAAGAGGATCTTGGACCGGGAGATCTCGGGGTCCTCATAGTTGATGGCATCGACTTTGAGCAGGGCGAAGTAGCGTTCGCCTTCCTTGGGTGGACGAATCTGTCCGGAAACCGTGTCGCCGGTGCGGATGCTGAATCGTCGTATCTGGGAGGGCGATACGTAGATGTCGTCCGGGCCCGGCAGATAGTTGTAATCGGGCGCCCGAAGGAAGCCGAATCCGTCGGGCAGGATCTCGAGCACGCCTTCTCCGAAGATCATGCCGTTTTTTTCGGTCTGGGCCTGCAGGATGGCGAAAATGAGCTCCTGCTTCCGCATACCGCTGACGCCTTCGACCTTCAGTTCGTCCGCCATGGTGGTCAGTTCGGCGATGCTTTTGCCTTTTAGTTCTACTAAGTTCATTATTTACTCCTTGGCCCGGGTTTGAGGGGCAGATGGGGTCTCTTCCTTGTAACGGGGGTGGGTTGGTGGTTTATACTGCTCCTGTAAGCGTTTGAACACATGAATGCACAAAAAAGTCGAGTTTTGAAAGGCGGCGGGCCTTCAGCTTATTGGATTGTGTGATGTATGGTTAGCGACTCTGCCGGGTTGTGAGTTTGAAACGGACGTGCCTTCCTCTTGTACATAGGGTGCGTATTTTTGTTTACCTGAGTTATATGAGTGTGCTGGGTTTGGAAATAGGGGTTGTTGTTTAGGCCAGTACGTTAAAAAAAAATATACCGCATAAACGCTCTTTTGTCAACATTTTATTTTTCCACCTGTTGCGCTGATGCAGATTTTATGCTAACGTAAAGCGGTGCAATTGTTCAGATAGATAGGCTGAAGGTAAGAAGCTTTCAGGCGTGATTCATGACCTGCAGCCTTCGGGCTCAACGCCTGAGCATTTTATTTCGGTTGTTGCCGGAAGGTCAGGTATGCCTCAATATAAATATAGAGCAAGGGATAAAGAGGGCGTCCTGCAGACGGGAACCATGGAGGCGCGGGGCCGGGAGGCCGTGGCGGACCAGCTTTCCAGGCAGGGGGTCATTCCCGTCCAGATCGAGGAACAGGCGCAGCCGTTGCTGAGGCCCGACCTTTTCGAAGGCTTTACTCGGGTGAAACCCCAGGACCTTATTATCTTCAGCAGGCAGCTCGCGACGCTGATGAGCGCATGAGTTCCATTCATTCAGAGCCTCTCTACCTGAGCCAAATTTCTCGCATGTGGTGGACGGCATCACGAAACGGGACGCCAACGCCGAGGTGGTCGTGAATGACGGCGAGACGATCGTGCTTGGGGGCATCATCACCAAGAATGAAGGAGAGGTGGAGTCGGGAGTGCCGCTCCTGTCCAAGATCCCGATCATCGGGTGGCTCTTTAAGAACAAGAGCACGTTCAAGAACGAACAGGAGCTCATGATCTTCATCACGCCGACAATCGTCAGGGACTGAGCCCGCGCCGCCGCGGCGCAAGTCTTTCTTTCGTCGTTGACACGCTTGCCCTGTCGTAGTATAACCACTCATGGAAACAGACCGCCGGGAATTCATCAAAAAGGCGCTCTACAGCGTCCTCGCGCTGCTTGGCCTCGGTTTCTTGATTCCCGGCATAAAGTTTGTCGCTCCCGGCGAAGTTCGTAAAAAGGAGCTGGCCTTCTTTCCCCTCATTTCCGAAGACGAACTTCCGCGTTTAGGCGTAAAGAAGACCGAACTGGTATTTTCCGTGAACGGCAGGGAACGGAAGACCAGGGTCTATATCGTTTCGTCTCCGAAAGGGCCGACGGTGTTTTCCGCGGTCTGCTCCCACCTCGGCTGTCTTGTTAATTATCAGAAGGAAAAGAATGAGTTCGTTTGCCCCTGCCACGGCGGAAGATATGATCTTGCCGGAAAGAACATCGCGGGCCCTCCGCCCGCGCCGCTCACGAGGCTGCCGATAAAGATCCAAAAGGGCGTGGTGATGGCGGGGCTCAAGGTGTGAACAAACAATTCAACGTGCGGAGTTCAGGAGGGTTCAGAGTACAAGCTCCCTCTCCTTCAAGGAGAGGGCTGCGTGTTACGCCCCGCTCGATCCCATGGATGCGTCATGAGGATGGGTTTCTTGTCGATCCCACGAGACCCATCCCCACCTTAATCCTCCCCTTGAAGGGGAGGAAAAAAGACGAGTATGAACATTTTCGACTATCTTAATAAACGCATGGGCTTTACCAGCAGGCACAGCCGGGTCCTGGACAAACCGGTGCCCGGATGGATAAATTATTTTTATTGTTTCGGCGGCATCACCTTCACCCTCTTTATCATCCAGCTGCTTACGGGTCTGCTCCTCTCCGTGTACTATGTCCCCTCCGAGGCCGAGGCTTACCGGAGCATCCAGCGTCTGCACGAGGTCGTGCCGCTCGGCAGTCTGCTCCGGGCCACGCATCATTGGGCCGCTAACCTGATGGTGGTCATGGTCCTTGCTCACATGCTCCGGGTCTTTATCACCGGGTCCTACAAGAACCCCCGGGAGTTGAACTGGGTCGCCGGCGCCCTGCTGTTCGTCATGACGATGTCTTTCGGATTTACGGGTTATC
>JAJXTW010000132.1 GCA_021783455.1 Nitrospirota bacterium
ACGTTGACCGGCAAGATCGGGGTGGGGCATGTCCGCTGGGCCACCCATGGCCGTCCCTCGGAAGAGAACGCCCATCCGCACCGCGCAGGCAGCATTGTGCTTGTGCATAACGGCATTATCGAGAACTATGTAGCCCTCAAAAAGAACCTGGGAGCGCAGGGCCGCGTATTCCAGTCCGAAACGGACACGGAAGTGATCGCCCACCTGATCGACAGCATTGCGCAGAAAGGCCTGGCCCTGGAAGAAGCGGTGCGCGAGGCGGCCAAGCACCTGGAAGGCGCCTATGCCATCGCGGTCATCGACGAACGGGACCCCGACGTTGTGGTCGGCGCGCGAAAAGGGAGTCCGCTTGTGGTCGGCCTCGGCCTGGGGGAATTCTTCCTTGCCTCCGATATCCCCGCTATCCTGCACCGCACGCGGGACGTGCTGTTCTTGAATGACGACGAAATGGCCATCCTCACCTCTGAAGGAGTGCGGATCACCGACCTCAAAGGGACCGAGCTGACCCGTGAGGTTACCCGCGTCATGTGGAACCCGGTCATGGCTGAAAAGGGCGGGTATCGCCACTTCATGCTGAAAGAGATCTACGAGCAGCCCCGCGCCATTATGGACACCATCCGCGGCAGGTTCTCCCAGGACACGGGCGTCATTCATCTCGAAGAGATCGGTCCTGCCTACGAGCGGCTGAAGGCAACAAAAAAAATATTCATCGTGGCCTGCGGCACGTCGTGGCACGCCGGGCTTGTGGGCAAGTATATGTTCGAGGAGCTTGCGTCCATCACCACGGAAGTCGATATTGCGTCAGAGTTCCGGTACCGGAGCCCGCTCGTGGGCAAGGACGACCTGTTCATCGCCATCACCCAGTCCGGCGAGACCGCGGACACCCTGGCGGCCATGCGCGAGGCAAAGAAGCGCGGCGCCACGGTCATCGCCATCTGCAATGTAGTAGGCTCGACCGTGAGCCGTGAGGCCGACGGCGTGATCTACA
Organism: Nitrospirota bacterium; assembly: GCA_021783455.1. Taxonomy (GTDB): domain Bacteria; phylum Nitrospirota; class UBA9217; order UBA9217; family UBA9217; genus JAJYKN01. The sequence goes on from JAJXTW010000132.1 coordinate 989, forward strand.
CCCATGCCGGGCCCGAGATCGGCGTTGCATCGACCAAGGCCTTTACCGCCCAGCTGACGGCCCTCTATCTCTTCGGCCTTTTCTTCGGCAGCCTGCGCGGGGCGCTCTCGACGGACAGCGTGAAAAAACGGATCGTTGACCTGGTGCACGTCCCCGCGCTCGTGGAACGCTGCCTGGAAGCGAATGAACACATCGAGCAGATCGCTAAGCATTATTTCAAGGCGAACGACTTCCTCTACCTCGGGCGGGGTCCGAATTTCCCCATAGCGCTCGAAGGCGCGCTCAAACTGAAAGAAATATCCTACATCCACGCCGAGGGATATCCCGCCGGGGAGATGAAGCACGGGCCCATTGCGCTCATCGACGAGAAGATGCCGGTGGTGGTGCTGGCGGGCAAAAACGGCGTGTACGACAAGATTCTGGCGAATATCGAAGAGGTCAAAGCGCGGGGCGGGATTGTGATCGCGATCATGACCGAGGGGGATACGGAGATCGCAAAGCGGGTCACCCATTCGATCTCCATCCCGGCTACGAACCAGCTGCTCATGCCGATCCTGATGTCCATTCCGCTTCAGCTCCTTGCATACCACATTGCAGTGCTCTTAGGCGCGGATGTTGACCAGCCGCGGAATCTGGCGAAAAGCGTAACAGTGGAATAAGACGAATTAGGAATTACGAATTAACAATGTTGAATGAGATAAGCGGCACGAATCTTATTCTTATTCCTAATTCTTAATTCCTGATTCCGAATTGACTCTATGGATTATCTCGACAATTTAAATCCGCCGCAGCGCGAAGCCGTCCTGTACGGCGACGGGCCGCTTTTGATCCTGGCCGGAGCGGGCAGCGGCAAAACGCGGGTGATTACCTGCAGGATCGCGCACCTGATCCGCGAGCGAAACGTGGACCCGAGCAACATTCTTGCGGTGACCTTTACGAACAAGGCGGCAAGCGAGATGCGGGAACGGGTCGAGCGGCTGATCGATGTGCCGCTCAACCGGCTCTGGATCAGCACCTTCCACTCGGCTTGCGTCCGGATCCTGCGGCAGCATGCGGACCGCCTGGGGTATAAGCGGACCTTCGTCATTTACGATGAGACGGACCGCTCCTCGCTCATCAAGGCCTGCATGTCGGACTTGCGGATCGACGGCGAGCAGTATCAGCCGCGGGCGATCAGCGGACGAATCAGCAGCCTCAAGAACAACCTTGTCGACGCTGCTCACTATGATAAGACGTGCAGCCATTTCGGGTTCGAGGAAGCCGTTTCCCGGACCTACTCGCTCTACGAGGAAAAACTCAAGGAGTCCGACGGGCTCGATTTCGACGACCTGCTCATGCTCACGGTAAAGCTCTTTGAACAGCACCAGGACGTTCTCGGCTACTACCAGGGAATGTTTCACCATATCCTGATCGACGAGTACCAGGACACGAACCATGCTCAGTACCGTTTCGTCCGCCTGCTTACGGCAAAGCGCGCGAACCTCTGCGTGGTGGGAGACGACGACCAGAGCATCTACCGTTTCCGCGGCGCCGATATATCGAACATTCTGAACTTCGAGAAGGATTATCCGGCCGCCAAGGTGATCAAGCTGGAGCAGAACTACCGTTCGACCCAGAATATCCTCGGCGCCGCTGGCGCGGTGGTTGCGCGCAATCTCGGCAGGAAAGCCAAGGAACTGTGGACGCAGAAGCTCGGCGGTGATAAGATAAAATGCTACAAGGCGCTCGATGAAAAGGACGAGGCCCGCTTCATCTGCCGGACCGTTCAGCAGGAAACGGACGAGGGCAGGAGCCTGCGCCAGATCGCGGTCTTGTACCGCACGAACGCCCAGTCGCGGGCACTTGAGGACGCGCTCCGCAACCGGGGGATCCCGTACCGGATCTTCGGCGGTCTCCGGTTCTACGACCGCAAAGAGATCAAGGACATCATTGCCTATTTGCGGGTGCTCCAGAATCCCGCGGACATCGTCAGCCTGCGAAGGATCATCAACGTTCCCGCGCGCGGCATCGGCGATACGACGATGGATAAGCTGGAACGGGCCGCGGCCCAGGCAGGGGTTCTCCTGTACCAGGCCGCGTTAAACGCTGATACGAGCGACGTTACCCCGTCGGCAAAAAGGAAGCTCAAGGAATTCACCGCCATGATGGAGCGGATGCGGGCCGATCTCGGGTCGCTGACCATTACAGACCTGGTCCGGAGGGTGATCCAGGAGAGCGGGTACGGCGCTGCTCTCGAAGAGGAAAAGACCATTGAATCGCGGATACGCCTTGAGAACCTGAACGAACTGATGACCGCTACCGAAGATTTCCAGGAACAGAACCGCGATGCGTCGCTTCCGGCGTTCCTCGACCAGGTTGCGCTCATTACCGATCTCGAACAGCAGACCGCCGCGGACAGCGGCCGCGGGAACACGGACTCGGTAACGCTTATGACCCTGCATAATGCCAAGGGGCTGGAATTTTCCGTGGTGTTCATGGCGGGCATGGAAGAAGGGCTCTTTCCCCATTCCCGGTCAGCCGAGAGCGAAGAGGAGCTGGAGGAAGAGCGCCGCCTCTGCTACGTGGGCATCACGCGGGCAAAGGAACGTCTCGTCCTTACCCATGCGCTGGAACGCAGGCTCTACGGCTATCCGCAGTCCAATCTGATGTCGCGCTTTCTGCAGGAGATCCCGCGGGAAGCCATGGAATTTTCCGGAACGGATTCAACGGCGACCTATTCCTTCCGCGACCGGGTGCCCTGGGAAAATGCCACCTTTGCCTCTGCGCGAAAAGAAACGAAAGAGCTTCACCCGGTCGCGCAACCCGTTAAAGCCGGTTCCGGTGACCGGTATTATAAGGGCGCCGTGGTACGCCATGCCAAGTTCGGACTCGGCACGGTGCAGCGTTCGGAAGGCGCGGGAGACGATCTCAAGATCAGCGTGAGTTTCCCCGGACATGGCGTGAAGACGTTGTCCGTGAAGTATGCGAATCTGGAAGTTATTTAAGTCTAGCCACAGAGACACAGAGGCACAGAGAAAAAATAGGGTTTTAAATTACTGATTCAAGATGTAACTCTGCGGCTCCGTGCCTCCGTGGCAAAATGAGGTTTCCATCATGAAAATTACAAAACAGGAAGTCGAACACGTGGCCAAGCTCGCCAGGCTGGAGTTGTCGGAGCAGGAAAAGGAAAAGCTGACCGACCAGCTCTCGAACATCCTGACCTATGTGGAGAAAATGAGCGAGTTGGACACGAAAGGCGTGGAACCCACGTCCCATGTGATGAACATCAATAACGTCATGCGCGATGATGTGCCCGGGGAAAGTCTTTCCCAGGATCGGGCGCTCAGCAATGCGCCGGACAAGGCAGCAGGGCATTACAAAGTGCCGAAGATCATCGAATAAGGTGTTCCAAACAACCTGACGGAGAAAGGGAGAAGTGAAAGGCGAAAGGGGGAAGAGGTAAAAACTCGATTTTTCCCCATTTCACCATCGTTATCCCTCCTATCTCCTGAATGAATCTAGTGTCGGAAAAAGGATCAACTCATGTTCAGATTAATGCTTCGATCAAAAATCCACCGGGCGATTGTGACGGACTCGAACCTTGACTATGAGGGCAGTCTGACCGTTGATCCCTTGCTCCTTGAAGCCGCAAGCATGCTTCCTTATGAGCAGGTGAGCGTGTCGAACCTGAATAACGGCGAACGGTTCGAGACGTACGTGATCCCGGGAAAGCGGGGGGCAGGGGAAATGGTATTGAACGGCCCCACTGCCCGCAAAGGCGTAAAAGGGGACAAGGTCATCGTCTTCTGCTACGAGTATTTCAATGAAGAGGAACTCATGACCTTTCAGCCCAGGATCGTGCTCGTGGATGAAAACAACAGGGTGAAGGAGAAATAATGGAGCTCTATCAGCTGACGATCCATGAATTGCATGACATGCTGAAAAAAGGCGAGACCACGTCCGAGACCATTACCGAGTCGGTCCTGTCCAGGATCAAGGCCGTGGACGGGAAGGTCAAGGCCTATATCACGGTCACGGAAGAGGTCGCGCGCGCCCAGGCCCGGGAAGCGGACAAGCGCATCAAGGCCGGCGATACGTCGTCGCCGCTTCTCGGCATTCCGATCGCGGTGAAGGACAACATGTGCACCGACGGCATCAAGACCACGTGCGCATCGAAGATCCTCGGGAACTTTGTGCCGCCTTACGATGCCACGGTCGTCCGGAACCTGAAACAGGCCGGGTATGTTCTGTGCGGCAAGCCCAACATGGATGAGTTCGCCATGGGGTCCTCGACGGAGAATTCAGGGTTCTTTATCACGAAAAATCCCTGGGACCTCGAACGGATCCCCGGAGGATCGAGTGGCGGGTCGGCAGCTGCGGTTGCCGCGGGCGAATGTATCGGAGCATTGGGCTCGGACACGGGCGGATCGATCCGGCAGCCCGCGTCGTGCTGCGGCGTTGTGGGGCTCAAACCTACCTATGGGAGAGTTTCCCGCTTCGGGCTTGTGGCATTCGCGTCGTCCCTCGACCAGATCGGCCCGATCACAAAAGACGTTACCGACGCCGCGCTTTTGATGAATATCATCTCGGGCCACGACGAAAAGGATTCCACGTCCGCGAATATTCCTTCGCCTGATTATACCAGGGCGCTCAAGAAAGACGTAAAGGGTATGAAGATCGGCCTGCCGAAGGAGTACTTCATCGAAGGCATGGACCCTGAGGTGGAAAAAGCTGTTAAAGACGCCGTGAAAATGCTCGAAGGACTCGGCGCAAAGGTCGTGCAGGTCTCGCTCCCGCATACGGACTATGCCGTGGCCACGTACTATATTCTCGCGACGTCCGAGGCAAGTTCGAACCTTGCCCGTTACGACGGTGTGAAGTACGGTTACCGCACGCAATCGCCGAAGGACCTGATGGATATGTACATGAAGTCGCGCGCCGAGGGATTCGGGCCTGAAGTGAAGCGCAGGATCATGCTCGGCACCTACGCGCTCTCCGCCGGATATTACGATGCCTACTACAAGAAGGGACAGCAGGTCCGGACCCTGATCAAGCGCGACTTCGACGAGGCGTTCAAAACCGTGGATGTGATCGCCACGCCGACCGCGCCCACGGCTGCTTTCAAGATCGGCGAGAAATCGTCGGACCCGCTCCAGATGTATCTGTCCGACATCTTTACGATCAGCGTGAACCTTGCGGGCATTCCGGGGCTGTCGCTTCCCTGCGGATTTACCTCAGGGAATTTACCCATCGGGCTGCAGCTGCTCGGCAAGCACTTTGACGAGGAATCGATCCTGCATGCGGCTTTTGCCTACGAGCAGGCGACGGAATGGCACCGGAAAAGGGCGAAACTTTAAGAAATTATTTGCCACAGAGCGCACAGAGACCACAGAGGAATGCATTTAAAATTCGAGATTAAAGATTAGAAATTAAAGTTATTCTCTGTGAACTCTGTGTCCTCCGCGGCTGAACATCCTGAAAGGGGTCTCAATGAAATACGAGGCAGTCATCGGGCTTGAAGTGCATGCCCAACTCCAGACCAATACGAAAATATTCTGCGGGTGCGAGACGCGGTTCGGCGAAGAGGCCAACACCAGGACCTGCCCGGTCTGCATCGGCATGCCGGGCGTACTGCCCGTGCTGAACAAAAAAGCAGTGGAGTACATCGTCAAGACCGGCCTCGCAACGCACTGCACGGTCAACCCTTACAGCAGGTTCGCACGCAAGAATTATTTCTACCCCGACCTTCCCAAAGGGTACCAGATCTCACAGTACGAACTTCCCGTGTGCGAGGGCGGATATGTGGAAATCGTCATCGACGGCAAGATCAAACGCATCGGCCTTACACGGATCCATCTCGAGGAGGACGCGGGCAAGAACCTGCACCAGGCCGAGAGCGGCGCGAGCCTCGTGGACCTGAACCGCGCGGGAACCCCGCTCATGGAGATCGTGTCCGAGCCGGACATCCGCACGGCGGAGGAGGCATCAGAATACCTCAAAAAACTTCGCTCCATCCTGCGCTACATCGAGGTGTCGGACGCGGACATGGAGAAGGGCAACTTCCGGTGCGACGCCAATGTGTCGATACGGCCTGTGGGCTCCACGGAATTCGGCACCCGGGCGGAAGTCAAGAACGTGAACTCCTTCAAGTACGTGCAAAAAGCTCTCGAATACGAGATCAAGCGCCAGGCGCAGATCCTGGATGAGGGCGGCAAGGTGATCCAGGAGACAAGGCTTTATGATTCGTCCAAGGGCGTGACCTTTTCGATGCGGAGCAAAGAAGAGGCCCATGACTACCGGTATTTCCCGGAACCCGATCTGGTGCCCATTGTCGTTGCAAAGGCAACTATCGCGGATATTGCCAAAAGCATTCCGGAATTGCCCGATGCCAAGCGGGACCGGTTCGTGAAGGACTACGGTGTCCCCGAATATGACGCGGACATGCTGACCCAAAGCAGGGCTTTGGCAGCCTACTTCGAGGAGTCGGTCAAACTTTCGGGACAGCCGAAAGTCGTATCGAACTGGATGATGGGCGAACTCATGCGTCTCTTGAACGGGGAAGGCAAGGAGATCGAGGATTGCCCGATCCGGCCGGACCGGCTTGCCGGCATGATCAAGATGATCAGCGACGGGGTGATCAGCACCAAGATCGCCAAGACCGTGTTCGAGGATATGTACAAGACGGGCAAGGACGCGGAAACGGTGGTCAAGGAACAGGGCCTCGTCCAGGTTTCGGACACCGGCGCCATTGAACAGATCATCGCCGACGTAATCAAAGCAAATCCCGGCCAGGCCGCCGACTACAAGGCAGGGAAAGAAAAGCTCTTCGGCTTTTTTGTGGGCCAGGTGATGAAGGCGAGCAAGGGCAAGGCGAACCCGGACCTGGTAAATCAGTTGCTCAAGAAGAAACTGAGTG
>JAJXTW010000133.1 GCA_021783455.1 Nitrospirota bacterium
GATGAACCCATAACCGTAGGAGTCGTTTTTTCCCGGAGCACGGTAAAACCGGTCTGGTTTCTCAGGCTTGGCCGCCAGATCCGGATCCAAGAGGTTGCTTATACGTGGAAAACCCGGGAGGGAAGCGCCGGGATCCTGCATTTTTCCGTGTCAGACGGCCAGGGGCTGTATGAGATCTGCTTCAACACTACGACCTTGTCATGGAGACTCGCTGCTTGTGCGTAGCATTTTGCATATCGATATGAACGCCTTTTTCGCCTCGGTTGAACAGCGGGCGAACCCGGCGCTCCGGGGCAGGGCCATGGCGGTCATCGGGTCCGAGAATCGCGGCGTCATCCTGTCTCCCTCCTACGAGGCTCGGGCATTTGGCGTCAAAACAGGGATGAGGTACGGGGAGGCGCGGCTGGCCTGTCCGGACATTGTCTTCGTGCCTGCAGATTCTGCGAAATATTCTCACGCCTGCGAACAGCTGATAGAAATATGGCGGTCCTTCACGCCGCTGGTCGAACTGTTTTCCATTGACGAGGCTTTTCTCGACGTTACGGGATGCGGCGAGCTGTTCGGCGATCCCGTGCAGATTGCGCTTGCCATCAAGGAACGGATATGGGAAGAGATGAAACTCACCTGCTCAATCGGCATCGGGCCGAACAAGCTTCTGGCCAAGCTGGGGAGCGACATGCAAAAGCCCGACGGTCTCGTGCTCATTGCGCCCGACGACATCGCCGCCGTGCTCGAAGACCTGCCGGTCAAAGAGATCTGCGGCATCGGGCCGGGCCTGACGCAGCACCTCGCGGCAGCCGGCATCCGCACCTGCGGTGAGCTGGGCAGCGCGCCGCTCCGGCTGCTCTGTTCCCGGTTCGGCATCATCGGCGAGCGGCTTCGCAACATGGGGCTGGGCATTGACGATGACCCCGTAGCGCCCCTGGCCACGCAGCAGGAAGAGGAAAGCAAGTCCATGGGCCACAGCATGACGCTCGACGAAGACTGCTCCGATATGCCGCTGATCGAGCGGCATATTCTGCAGCTTTCGGAAAAAGTGGGGCGCCGGCTCAGGCGCGGTCTCTACAGCGGCAGGACGATCACGCTCACCCTCCGGTATGCCGACTTTCACACGTTTACCCGGCAGCGGCGTCTGCGCCACGCCGTGAATCACGGGCTGGATATTTACGCCACAGCGGCGAGCATCCTGCATGAGCTTCGTCTCGAACAGCCGGTCCGGCTTGTAGGGGTCAGCGTTTCTGCCCTGGAACGGGACGTGGAACAGGTGCCGCTGTTCGTTGAAGAACGAAAACGTAAATTCCTTGCCGAAGCAATGGACGAGATCAACGACCGCCACGGCGCTTTTACCGTGACCTGGGGTACGCTCGCTGAGCGGAATTCCCACGAACGGATCATTTCCCCGGCCTGGAGACCGGAAGGGGACCGGCAATACTGAATTTAGAATTTAAAATTAAGAATTTTGAATTTTGGATTGCGGATTTTGGAATGCGGAATGAACGGCAGAAAAGAAAGCTTAAATTTTTGCTTTTCCTGTTCCGTGGTTTTTCAATCCGCAATCCGCAATAAAAGGGGTTATCATGAAAAACCAGATCACCGATCGTCAGCAAGAAATCTACGATTTTATCCGCGCCACCATAGATCATCGCGGCATCCCCCCCTCCATGCGGGAGATCGGGGAACAATTCGGCATCCGCTCCACGAACGGGGTGGAAGGCCATCTTGCCGCACTGGAGCGGAGCGGGCTCATTGTCCGGGAGCGGGGCAAATCGCGCGGCATCTTCCTGGCTGGCGGCGATCGGTCCCTGGCAACGGTCCCTCTTCTCGGGAGGGTGGCCGCGGGCGTGCCCGTCTTGTCTCCGGAAAACCGGGAGGGTGACGTGATGGTCGACTTGTCGCTCTTCTCGCTCCGGAGCAGCCAGCGCCTTTTTGCCCTTACGGTAAAAGGGGAGAGCATGGTGAATGCCCACATCGTGGACAACGACACGCTTCTGGTCCGCGCCCAGTCAACAGCGCAGAACAGCGACATCGTGGTTGCCCTCGTGGACGGCGAGGCAACGGTGAAACGATTTTTTCTTGAGAAAGACCGCGTCCGGCTGCAGCCGGAAAACAGCTCCATGGAACCCATCTACCTTGAACGAGGCGAGTTCCGGATCATCGGCAAGGCCGTTGGCGTGCTCAGAAAGATGTGATGGCTGTGGGGACGGCGCGAACGCGCCCGGACAGGCAGGAGTGAGGATAACCCTTCCGTACCCGGAGAAAAAATGATATTTTGCGGTTCGAGCCCTTCGCACGGTCAGAGCGAAGGGCATTTTTTATCGGCCCTGCCTGACTCGTTCAGCGGTCCCCCATAGTTTTTGTTTGATTTTGCGCCAATACGATGTTATTATGACCCTTGTTTTGCCGAGGGAATCCGGCATGACGAGAAGAGGAACAGGACTGCTTCAAAAAAGTCTAAATGCATTGAAAAAGCATGCAAAAAGTTACTAACAAAAAGCGGGCAGGTGTTTAAGAAAATGATAAAACAGGTTCAGGCGTTCTGGGAAAAATATGTTTTTCCGTGGCTCGGGAAGCTTACTCCAAAAAAGGTCATCCTTATTTTGCTCGGATGCTTTGCCGCTGCCGTTCTCTTCATCGTTTTTTTGTTCTTTATCCTCTCCTTTAATCTGCCGACGGTGGAATCACTGAAAGATTACAAGCCGAGCCCGGGAACGATCATCTTTGCCGAAGACGGCAGGGTGCTCGGCCAGATAAAAATTGAGAAAGGCGTGTATGTACCTTTCCAGCGTGTGCCGAAGTACATGGTCAATGCGCTTCTCGCGACCGAGGACCCTCGCTTCTTCCAGCACAGCGGCATCGACTACCGCGGCATCCTGCGGGCGGCGCTCAAGGACATCATCTCGGTCCAGCTGAAACAGGGCGGCAGCACAATTACGCAGCAGCTGACGAAAGTCGTCTTTCTTTCTCCGGAGCGGAAGTTCACGCGCAAGATCAAGGAAATCATCCTGGCCCGCAGGATCGAGAAGGAACTGACCAAGCAGGAGATCCTTGAGCTCTATTTGAACAAGGTCTACTTCGGCCACGGCGCCTACGGCGTGCAGATGGCCGCCAAGACGTACTTCGGCAAGAACATCTGGGAGGTGAACCAGGCAGAGGCCGCGCTTCTCGCCGGGCTGCCCAAGTCGCCCATGGCATACTCGCCCTACAGCGATATCGACCTCGCGAAGTTCCGGCAGCAGCAGGTCCTCAACCGGATGGTGGACGAGGGCTACCTGACACAGGACCAGAGCCTCAAAATTTACAACCAGCCGATCTACCTCGAGAACCTGCGAACGCGGGAGGAGGTGGCGCCCCATGTCGTGGACTATATCCGCCAGTACGTTGAAAAGAAGTATGGGACGGAGAAACTGTACCAGGGCGGGCTGAAGGTCTTCACGTCGATCGACATGGACCTGCAGCGCGCTGCGGTAAACGCGCTTCAAGACGGGCTTCGCGCCCTGGACAAGCGGCAGGGCTTTCGGGGCCGCGTCGGGTTCAAGAAGCTCAAGTCCACGCCGATCCAGTTGGAAAACTTTCATGTGATGGTGAAGCCGGGCGAGGGCTTCAACGCCCACGTGCTTGCTGTCGGCGACTATTACATTACGGTAAAGGGCCGCGGCATGGTGGGCTATATCATGCAGGACGACATGGCCTGGGCGCTCCTCAAGAAAAAGAAGAATAAGAACGACCCTGACGAGTTCAGGAAACCGCAGGACCTGGTCCAGCCCGGCGACATCATCAAGGTCCGCTTGAAGGATTATGACAAGAAGAAACAGCTTGCCACATTCATCCTGGACCAGACCCCGCTCGTCGAAGGCGCGGTAGTTTCGATCGAGCCCTACACCGGCTATGTCCGCGCCCTGGTGGGCGGCTACGATTTTGTGGAAGGCGGGTTCAACCACGCCACGGAGGCACATCGCCAGCCGGGATCGTCCTTCAAACCCTTTATCTACGGCGCGGCGCTGGAGAATGGTTTTACCCCGGCGTCGATCCTCATGGACCAGCCGGTGATCTACGACAAGAGCGAGTCCGAGAAAAAAGGATGGAAACCGACGAATTACGATGACCGCTTCCTGGGCCCCATGCGCATGCGCACGGCCCTTGCGCTTTCGCGGAATGCCGTGACCGTGGGACTGCTTGAGAAGGTCGGGCTTGAGAAAACCATCGATTTTGCCCGCAAGGCCGGCATCACGAGCCAGATCAACTACGATTACACCACGGCGCTTGGTTCGTCGGCGGTCACGCCGCTTGAGCTTACCTCCGCGTATGCGACCTTTGCTTCGCAAGGCGTGCGCGCCGAGCCGATTTTCATCACGAGCATCGTGGACGGAAACGGCACGGTGCTCGAAAGCTATGAACCCGATCCGAAAGAGGCCATCGATCCGACCACGGCCTATCTCGTGACCAGCCTCCTCGAAAGCGTGGTGAAGGAAGGCACGGGCAGGGGAGCGCAGGTCCTCGGCAAGCCGGTCGCGGGCAAGACGGGGACGACGAACAACTATGTGGACGCCTGGTTCATGGGGTATGCGCCGAGCATCGTGACGGGCGTGTGGGTCGGGTATGATAACCCGAAAGCCTCGCTCGGCGACCGGGAAACCGGCGCGCGCGCAGCGCTCCCCATCTGGATTTCGGTCATGGCCAAGGCGCTTGCAAACAAGCCGGTGGAGGACTTTACGCCGCCGGACGACATCGTGTCTGTGAAGATCGACCCCGAGTCGGGGCTCCTGGCGCGCGAGGGACAACCGGACGCCATCATGGAGGTGTTCAAAAGGGGCACCGAGCCCACGCAGCAAGCGAGCGCCACGGAGCACACGGTCAAAAAGTTCTATAACCTGGACCAGGGCGCCGGCGAAGATACAACGAAGGAAAAACTACCTGACGACGAGGTTCCCGACTAGATGGATTACAAAACGACGCTCAATTTGCCGAAAACCGATTTCCCCATGAAGGCCAATCTCCGTGATCTGGAACCAAAGACCATCGAGAACTGGCAGCGGGAAAAGATTTATGACCAGCTCCAGAAGCATTCGGAAGGCAAGAAAACCTACATCCTGCACGACGGCCCTCCCTATGCGAACGGCCACATCCACATCGGCCATGCGCTGAATAAAATATTGAAGGACATCATCGTCAAGTTCAAGACCATGGAAGGGTTCAGGAGCCCCTATGTGCCGGGATGGGACTGCCACGGGCTCCCCATCGAACACCAGGTGCTCAAAAACCTGGGGTCCAAAAAAGACACGATGAGCAAGCACGAAATCCGCAAGCTCTGCCGCGACTATGCCGGGAAGTTCATCACCATCCAGCGCGATGAGTTCAAGCGGCTCGGCGTGTTCGGCGACTGGGACAACCCCTACCTCACGATGAACTATCCCTACGAGGCGGCCATCGTGCGCGAACTCGGCAAATTCGTGGGCGCCGGCGGCGTGTATAAAGGAAAGAAGCCCGTGTACTGGTGCGGGTTCGATGAAACGGCTCTTGCCGAGGCTGAGGTGGAGTACGCCGACCATGAGTCCCCTTCGGTGTACGTCCGGTTCGCGCTGCCGGAAGCCGAGAAAGCGCTTCCCGCGCTCAAAGGCAAAAAAACGTCGATCGTGATCTGGACGACCACCCCCTGGACGCTCGTCGCAAACCTTGCCGTTGCGCTCCACCCCGAATTCGACTATGTTGCCGTCGAGACAAAGGGAGAGGTGCTTATCCTGGCCGAGGGGCTATTAAAACAGTCGTTTGAGAAGTTCGGGATCACGGACCATAGGATCATCGAAAAATTCAAAGGCAAAAAGCTTGAAGGGCTGAAAGCCCGTCATCCTTTCCTCGACCGTGATTCCCTCGTGATCCTGGGAGATCATGTCACCCTCGAAGCCGGCACCGGCGCGGTGCACACGGCGCCTGGCCACGGTCAGGAAGACTACGAAGTCGGCCTCAAATACGGGCTCGATATTTACGCGCCGGTGGATCAAAAAGGCCGGTTCACGAAGGAAGCCGGAGAGTTCGCGGGCCAGCAGGTGTTCAAGGCGAACAAGGCCATCATCGAACTGCTCCAAAACAGGGGCGCGCTCATGGTCGAGGAAAAGATCTCCCACTCCTACCCCCACTGCTGGCGGTGCAAGAACCCTGTGATCTTCCGGGCCACGGAGCAGTGGTTCATCTCCATGAAGAAGAACGACCTGCTCAAAAAAACCGTGGAGAACGCGAATTCCGTTGCCTGGGTGCCGGGATGGGGAAAGGACCGGTTCCTCTCCATGATCGAGAACCGTCCCGACTGGTGCATCTCGCGCCAGCGCGCATGGGGCGTTTCGATCGTCGCTTTTACCTGCACGGGTTGCGGCCACCTGCTCCTGGAAAAACCAATCATCGACCACGTTGCGGACATCGTCGAGAAAGAGGGCTCCGATGTGTGGTTCGTAAAACCCGCTTCCGACCTGCTGCCTCAGGGCACGTCCTGCAAGAAATGCGGCAAACAGAACTTCGAAAAAGAAATGGACATCCTCGATGTGTGGTTCGATTCCGGGGTGAGCCACGCCGCGGTGTTGAAGCAGCGGAAGGAACTTTCCTGGCCCGCGGACCTGTACCTGGAGGGGAGCGACCAGCACCGGGGCTGGTTCCAATCGTCGCTTCTCGCTTCCGTGGGGACCACGGGCAAAGCGCCGTACCGCACCGTGCTGACCCACGGTTTCACCGTGGATGGGTCGGGAAAGAAAATGAGCAAATCATCGGGCAACGTCGTTGCTCCCCAGGAAGTCATCGACAAGTACGGGGCCGAGGTGCTCCGGCTGTGGGTTTCGGCCGCGGACTACCGCGACGATATCAGGATTTCCCAGGAGATCCTCACGCACCTGGCTGAAGCGTACCGGAGGATCAGGAACACGAGCAGGTATCTGCTCGGCAACCTTTCCGACTTCAACCCCGACACGGACAAGGTTGCGGACAAGGACCTGCTCGAGATCGACCGCTGGGCGCTCCATCGCCTGCAGAAGCTGATCCAGCGCGTCCGGAAGGGGTACGATGATTTCGAGTTTCACCTCGTGTTCCATTCAGTGCATAATTTTTGCGCCGTGGACATGAGCTCCTTTTATCTCGACATCCTGAAGGACCGGCTGTATACCGCGAAGGCCTCCTCGATCGAACGCCGGTCCGGCCAGACCGTCATGCATGCGATCCTTACCGCCATGGTCTGTCTCATGGCGCCGGTGCTTTCCTTTACGGCCGATGAGGTCTGGCGTTACCTGAAGGAGCGCGAAAAGACCGGGAGCGTGTTTCTCGCTCCCTTTCCCCAGGTTGACGAGAAATATATCGATGCTGACCTGGAAACGCGGTGGGAAAAGATCATCGCCATACGCGGCGAAGCGGCCAAGGTGCTCGAAGCGCTCCGCAGGGACAAAAAGATCGGCCACTCCCTGGACTCGTGCGTTACGCTTTATGCCGAACCGCAGGTGCTTGAGTTTTTGCAGGGCTACCAGGACGACCTGGCATTTATCTTCATCGTGTCGTCGGTCGAAATCCAAAAAGAATCCGATGCGCCGGCTGACGCGTACACAAGCGATATCGTCAAAGGTCTCCGTATCGCCGCCGGGCCGGCAAAGGGAGTAAAGTGCGGCCGCTGCTGGATGTACAGCGAGACCGTGGGGACGGTGAAGGACCATCCGGAACTTTGCAACAGATGCGGTAAAAATATTTCCTGAAACGGGGAAGGGGAGAGATGACCGGGACCCTGACGGTTAACGCCGCTTCTTGTATCCAAAAGGAGTTCTCATTGAAAAACAACTACGTCCTGGTCG
>JAJXTW010000134.1 GCA_021783455.1 Nitrospirota bacterium
CGTCGGAAATGGGCCTGACGAGCCGGTTGCGACCAACAAGACTGCGGAGGGCCGGCAGCAGAACCGCCGCGTGGAGTTTAGGGTCGACACGCGCGACGCTTCCAACTGGACCTACATCCGCAACGACAAGGAAACGAGCGGCCTGAAAACCGTGTCCGTTACCGGTCTGCCCAAGGGCGAGGCCTGGACAGAGAATCTGCTGTCGGCGCCGACGCATACCGTCAGCGACAACAAGAAAATGCCTGACTATGATGCGGCGTGGGTTGCAAAGGCCGATCCGGGCCTGGAGTGGCTCTGGCCCCCCGAAGGACATCACCCGTCGATTGCAAGCATAAAAATCGCGGTCAAAAACGCTCCCGACCTGAAGCCGCAGCTCTTCCTGAACGGGACCGAGGTGGACGGCCGCTTTTATGACGGCATGATTAAAAAATCCGACAATACCGTTGCGGTCAGTTTCTGGAGCAGTATTCATCTGAACGAAGGCGACAACCATCTGGAACTCGTGTTCCATGACGCCTCAGGCAACGAGGCGGGACGGCTGCGGCGGACCGTTCACTACTCCGGACCGCCGGTAAAGGCCGTGCTGTTGCCCGAACGCTCACGGATCATTGCCGACGGCAAGAACCCGGTCGTTCTCGCGGTTCGGCTTTTGGACAAGGACGGGCAGCCGGTCCAGGAAGGGCTTCTCGGCGACTATATGGTCAACCCGCCCTATGTCTCCAAGCAGCGAGCCGATGAACTGCAAAAATCGCCGCTCGTGGCTCCGAATTCCGATCGTTCCCGATACCGGGTCGGCGACGACGGCGTGGCAATGATCGAGCTGGCGCCGACAGCGCAGACCGGGGAAGCAATCCTTCACGTGCAACTTGCGGGCGATCGAAGTGAAGAGCTGCGCACATGGCTCAAGCCCGAAAACCGCGACTGGGTTCTGGTCGGTCTTGCCGAGGGCACGGTGGGCTATAATGTGGTGAAGGGCAACATGGAGACCTTCGCTGCCGGCAACGGGGACGACAAATATTACGAAGAGAACCGTCTGGCTTTCTATGCTAAAGGCAGGATCAAGGGGGAGTGGCTGCTCACCATGGCCTATGACAGCGCCAAGCGTGGTACAACCGGCCAGAACGGTCTTTATCAGACCATCGATCCGAACAAATATTATACGCTCTACGGCGACGCCACCATGCAAGGGAACGACGCGGCGAGTTCAGAGCCCATTTACGTCAAGTTGGAGCGCGACCAGTTCTACGCTCTCTTCGGAGATTACGATACGGGTCTCACCATGACGGAATTGTCCCGGTACAGCCGCCAACTGACCGGCGTCAAAACGGAAATGAAGTCAGACCACTTCGATTACACGCTGTTTGCGAGCCGGAACGATCAGGCCTTTGTCAAGGACGAGCTCCGGGGCGACGGCACGTCAGGGTTGTACCATCTGTCGCGGAAGAACATCGTGCTGAACTCGGAAACCGTGGTGATCGAAACGCGGGATAGGTACCGGAGCGAAGTGATCCTCTCCTCCCAGCCGCTCTCCCGGTTCCTCGATTACACCATCGACTATGATTCGGGCACCATCTTTTTCAAGTCTCCGGTTTTCAACACCGATGAAAACTTCAACCCGATTTTTATCGTCATACGGTACGAAACATTCGGCGGTTCCGAAAACTCCTACACCTACGGCGGTCGGGGCGCCGTGCGCGTATTGAACAACAGGGTCGAGCTCGGCGCCACGCAAATTCATGAGGAAGAGAACGGCGGTGTAGGAGCCCTCACGGGCGTCGACACCACGGTGAAGATGACCGACCACACGCAGGTCAAGGCGGAAATCGCAACGTCAAAGAACAACGAAAGCGGGATTCCTACCGACGGGTCCGCGTACCTGACGGAACTGTCCCACCGTTCCGACAAGATGGACGGAAAGGCATACGTGCGCGAACAGTCGAACGGCTTCGGCCTCGGGCAGCAGAACAACAGCGAGACGGGCACGAGGAAGGTCGGCGCTAATCTGAATTACAAGATCGACAAGCCCTGGAGCGTTGGCGGGGAAGTGTTTCAGCAGAACGTTCTTGCCACCGGCGCGGTGCGGGACCTGGCTGAGCTCCACAGTCAATACTCGGCAGGCAAGTACGATCTTCTGGCAGGGGTCAGGAGCGCCGAAGACATGCTCGCTCAGGGGCAAAGCTACCGGTCCGACCAGCTCTTCGCAAGCGCGAAATACCGGCTTACCGACCGGCTCGCGCTGCGCATCAGCCGCGATCAGTCTATTGATTCGAACAGCAACGTCGACTACCCGACGCGGACGACCATCGGCGCGGACTACAAGCTGAGCGACTCTTCCACGTTCTTTGCGGACCAGGAATGGACCCAGGGGTCGGGAATCGATACAGCGACTTCCCGGATCGGGATCAAGGCTGCGCCGTGGACCGGAGGCCAGGTCGGGTCCACGATGGAGCAGCAGACGACAGAGAACGGAGTGCGGCTTTTCTCCACAACGGGATTGAAGCAGTCCTGGCAGGTTACTAAGAAGTGGAGCGTCGATGCAGGGCTGGACCGCAGCACGACGCTCCGCAACACGACCGTGAGCACGGACGGCAGCACTGCCCCGTACATTTTCAACACCAACGTCCCCCCGGCTGTGGGAACGACCGAAGACTTCACCGCAGTCTCCCTCGGCGCGGGGTACCGCGAAGAGAGGTGGTCGTGGACTGCCCGCGTCGAGGACCGTGTATCCACGTCCGAGGACAAATCCGGCGTATTCATGGGCGCGAACGGCGAGGCGCACAAAGGCCTCGGGCTTGCGGCAAGCCTGCAGGCATTTAAAACCTCGGATGTGAACGGGATGGAACAGTTAAACAGCGATCTCCGCCTCGCGCTGGCCTACCGTCCGCTCGAGAGCCGGATTACCCTCCTTGACCGCCTCGATTATCTGGTCAACGAGCAACACGGAGGCGGCAGTATAGAGGACGACAGCTGGCGCGTGGTCAATAACTTCGTCACCAACATCAAGACGGACAACAAGAGCCAGGTCTCGGTGCAGTACGGCGCCAAGTACGTTCAGGAAACCATCGATCAGAACGACTACCGCGGATATACGGACCTCACCGGGCTCGAAGGCCGCTACGATATCACGAAGAAGTGGGACATCGGCCTGCGCGGACTCATGCTGCACTCCTGGAGCATTGAGCAGATGAAATACGGCGCCGGGGCGTCGGTGGGATTCAACCCCGGGAAAAATATCTGGGTCAGCGTGGGGTACAATTTTATGGGGTTCAGGGACCGGGACTTCTCGCGGGCCGATTTCACGAGCCAGGGGCCCTTTGTGAAACTCCGTATGAAGTTCGATCAGGTGAGCATCCGCGACGCGGTGAAGTGGTTCAGCGGGCAGTAACGGCGTACGCAGGGAAGAAGAGAGGAAAACGGACATGAGCGCTCTGGACGTTTTGATCATCGACGACAATAAAAGCACGAGAGACCTGCTTCGAACGCTTCTGGAATTCGAGGGCCACTGCGTGTGCTGCTGCGAAAACGGCGCGACCGGCATCGACCTGATGAAAGAGAGGCGCTTCGAAGTCATCATCACCGACTATCTTATGCCGCTGATGAAGGGAGACGAGGTAACGAGACAGGCGCGCCGCTTCTGCCCCGATTCCTTCATTATCGGCTGCAGCATCGATGCCAGGGCATTGCAGTTTGCCAATGCGGGCGCGGATACGTTTTTGAACAAAGAGCACATTCTCCAGCAACTGCCGCCGCTGATCAGGGAGAGGGAGGCGCACGGTGAAGGAACTTGTGCCCGCACGTTCCTCTCGTATCCGATAAAAACAGGATATTTATGGAAAAACATGATATAATGGTTTCACGGTCGAGCAGCGATGGCCCGCCGAGGGATACTTTCAGCCCCCGCAGCCACTGCCGCTGTCTCGCCGTCGAATGCCGGCAAGGCGGGGCAAAATACGATGGACAACTTTATGGTCTCCTACGACGAATACGGCCTCCTCAAGGCGAATTTCTTTATCCCACCTGCAATGATTAATTCTGGTCGATACAAGCTGATATTGCGGAAAATGTGTGGGACCCGAATTTCAAAACCGTGATGAGGATCGATATTCAGAAGCCTGCCGCAGGCGGCATGCCCGGCGTCGGGGGCAAAACATTTGCCATAGAAGACAATGCTCAATATGAGAAATTTCCCGGTTCCTTCCTGGTTTTTAACGGCCAGCGATCAACCCTGAGGAAAGTGGAGAGCGGCACGATCTCCTTTTCTCCGGATTCGACGCTCTCCGGCGACGTCAGCGGTTCGTATGATGTCATGCTTACGGATTATGATTCGACCATTTCTCCGACGCCTCATTACCGTCTGATGGGAACGTTCAACTTCAAGGTGGGCACCTACAACTCCGCGCCTGCGGCGGCATTTTGAAAAAACCTCCGTTCGCCCTTTGGCGGCACAGGGCGAATGGAGTCTCTCCTGAAATCATCGGACTTTATCCGTTCATGGTGAGCCTGTCGAGTCATGCCGAATTCTTTCCAACAGCTCTTTAATGGCTCTCGAAGAGCTTCACGTACTTCCCATACCCGTCCTTGACCAGGTCCTCTTTCGGAATGAACCTGAGCGCCGCTGAATTCATGCAATAGCGCAGGCCCGTCGGCGGCGGTCCATCCTTGAATACATGGCCAAGGTGCGAGCCGGCGTGTTTACTCAGGACCTCTGTCCTGACAGCGAGGTACCACGTCCGGTCTTCCCTGGTCACGATATTTCCCGGTTCGAGAGGTTTGGTGAAACTCGGCCATCCCGTGCCGGAATCGTACTTGTCAAGAGAACTGAACAGGGGCTCGCCGGACACGATGTCGACATAGATGCCGGGCTTGTGGTTGTCCCAGTATTCGTTGCTGAATGCCGGCTCGGTGGCGCCCTCCTGCGTTACCTTATATTGCAGGGGAGTGAGCCGTTTTTTCAGTTCCTCCGGAGACGGTTTCACGTACGTCTCTTCGTTTTTTACAGCAGGCATCGGGTCCTCCTTTCCCCAGATCTTCGCCAGATACTGGTCGCGGCCCGAATTGTAACGGTAGAATTTGTACCGCACCGGGTTCTTCTTCCAATAGTCCTGATGGTAGTCCTCGGCCCGGTAAAAAGGACCGGCAGGAAGGATATCAGTGACGATCGGCTTGTCAAACCGGCCTGACTGTTCCAACTTCCTCTTCGATTCCTCGGCCAGCTTCTTCTGCTCCTCATTGCGGTAAAAAATAGCTGACGTGTAGGACGGCCCCCGGTCCACGAACTGTCCTCCCGCATCAGTGGGATTGATCTGTCTCCAGAACACATCGAGCAACTTTTCGTAGCTGATTTTTGCGGGATCGTAGATGACCTCGACGGATTCCCGGTGGCCCGTGGTCTCGGACGTCACTTCCTCATAGGTGGGATTCTTCGTATGCCCGCCGGTATAGCCGGAAATGACCTCCTTCACGCCGTCCAGTTTTTCGAAGGGCGGCGTCATGCACCAGAAACAGCCGCCTGCAAATGTGGCTTTTTCAAGAGGCGTGGCCCCGATTGCGCCGGACTGGGCAATGAGAAGCAGCGGAAGAAATAGTATCGATCCTAAGATGATTTTCGAAAACATGTTTATCCCCTCACTTTCTGGTTAAATACATTATACACCTTCGACAAGGGGCCGGGAACTGTTTAGGATGATAATTATCCTGTATAAGGCGGGGCTTCCTGACAGGCCGTTGGCAATCGTGGTACAATAGCATTACGGCGCGGTTCCCAAGGGATAATAATAGGAGAAAGAAAGAAGACCATCATTGCGCGAAGGCCCTTCTCCAACTATAGAGTATAGAAGAAGGGGAAAGGATTGCAACACGGGTAAAAAAGAAAAGCCCCCCGATTCTTCGGAGGGCTTTTGGCACAACTTGCTGGGCATTACTTCTTTCCCGGCGTCGCCATCGGCGTGGTTGACGTCACGGTGGAAGTCATCGTTGAGGTAACTGCTGATTGTTCTGCGGATTTTGCAGCCTCCTGTTTCTGGCAACCGGCAAAGGCAAAAAACGCAACAACAACCAGAACTGCTATGATTGCAGAGATCTTTTTCATATTATTTCACCCCCCTTCTTCTCATCTGTATGACAGCAGCGCGTTTGTCGCAATAAGGATAAATGAGAAAAAAACGCACTGCAGCGTTGAGACTGACGGAAACCGGCACGAGCCGCTCTATTTACGACAGAAACCTTATTATGAAGCAAAACGGGCGAATTATATTCTTTTCCTGGAAAAAATCAAGAGAATTTTAGCAACGGGCGGAGCGGGGTATGAATAAAATTGCGATCCCGGGCCTGAAAAAAGACTGGTTTTGTGTTGCCGCGGCATTGCATCAGCGGTTGCTTATCCGCGCAACCCGGCTTCGATTATATCCAAATTTATCCAAACTCCAGCCTTCGTGCGCACTTCCTTCTGAAGACTGCTTGTCTTCTGATACTTTAATTGGAATTTTATCAAAAATAGTCCTCTTGTAAAACGGCTGTGCTATGATTTCAAATATAGAAGCGAGCCGGGAATTGCCCGCAGAAAGGGGAAGTATCGTCGAAATGCCGTCATTGTCATTATTGGAAGGACCCGTTCATATCGTGCATGCAAGGGTCGTTATTGCGGTCGTTCTGAGCGCAGCGATAACAAGCTGTGCCGTAGGCCCCGATTTCAAATCACCCGAAGCCCCGAAAACGAATGCCTATACAGCTGGGCCGTTGTCAGCGGAAACCTCGTCAGCGCCCGGGGCAGGCGGTGCGGCCCAGCGCCTGGCAGCGGGGCAGGACATCCCCGGTGAATGGTGGGCGCTGTTTCATTCCGAGGCCCTGGATCAGGTGGTGCGCCTGGCGCTGGCCGGCAATCCGACACTGACCGCGGCCCGGGCGACAGTCCGCCAGGCACAGGAGAGTTTGAGCGCCCTGTCCGGCTCAGCCGTCTACCCGAAGGTGGACGCAACCGGCTCGGTTTCCCGGCAGAAGATCTCCGGCGCAGCCTTTGGGCAGCCGGACGCAAGCTTCAGTCCTTTCACGCTCTACAACGCCTCCGTAAGCGTGACCTACGCGCTCGACTTTTTCGGCGGCGCGCGGCGCGAGCTGGAGGCTTTGCAGGCGCAGGTCGATTTTGAACGTTTTCAGCTCGAGGCGGCATACCTTACCATTACGTCGAACATCGTTACCACGGCGGTGCAAGAGGCCCTTTTGCGCGGTCAGATAGAAGCCACCCGGGAAATCATCGCAGCGGAGGAACAGCAGCTCAAGGTCGTCGAGCAACAGTTCGCCCTGGGAGGGGTGGCTCGCACCGACGTGCTCGCGCAGCAGACACAGCTTGCCCAGACGCAGGCGATCCTGCCGTCGTATGAAAAGGAGCTTGCTTCGGCCCGCCATCGGCTGTCGGTGCTTACCGGCCGTCTGCCGAGCGAGGCCGGCTCGCTTCCCGAGTTCTCTCTCGCAGAATTGCAGCTGCCGGGCGACTTGCCGTTGAGTCTGCCGTCATCGCTGGTTCGCCAGCGTCCGGACATCCGCGCATCCGAGGCCCTGCTGCATGCCGCGAGCGCGCAGATCGGCGTGGCAACGGCGAATATGTATCCCCATATCAACTTGAGCGGCAGTTACGGATCAGAGGCAATTTCCTCCAGCGGGCTTTTCAAGACCGGCTCGACGGTCTGGGGCCTCAGCGGGGGACTGGTGCAGCCGCTTTTCCACGGCGGGGAACTGTCCGCGAAACGGCGCGCGGCAATCGCGGCTTTTGATCAGGCAGCGGCCCAGTATCGTGCGACTGTGCTGCAGGGCTTC
>JAJXTW010000135.1 GCA_021783455.1 Nitrospirota bacterium
GTATGCGTTGAATGGACTTCAGAGCTCTTGCCCGGCAAGACGCGCGACCTTATTATTCCGTGGCAGGTGGTCGAACAGGAGGCCCATGACGGCGGCAGCTACATTATCATCCTGTATCTTCCCCGGGACAGAAAACTGTTCATAGGCGGGCTGGGTAAAGTAGAATTCAAAAAAGGGTATTATCTCTACGTCGGGTCGGCCAAAGCCGGTCTTTCCAGGCGCATCGAGCAGCACCGGCGACTTGTCAAACAACTTCACTGGCATATCGATTATTTAAGAGCGGCAACAGAGTTTCATGCCGCGCTGCCGGTGAGGGCGAGTGATGACCTTGAATGTGAGCTAGCGACGGCGCTCGGGGATATAGCGGAATGGAATGTCCCGGGGTTCGGATCATCGGATTGCAACTGCGAAAGCCACCTCTTCCGAATGTCGGAAGACCCGGTGCATTCCCGGCCGTTTATCGAGCTCCTGCAATACTTCAGGATCGACCGTCTGGAGAAGTATCTGCGATGATCCTCTGTTGCGATCGGGGATGCCTGTCGCGGGAGGAGTTGGTCAAGACTTGCCTTTTGCCAGACTTTTTTGTTGCAGCGAGATGAATATCATGTCAAGAACGTCTCGCTGCTTGCCTTCGTATTTGTTCAGCACCGCCAGGCAGCTCCCCATCGGGAACCGCTGATGCAGATAATCGGCGTCCCGGCCCGAAAGGATGATGATCCGGTTTTTGCTCAGTCCCTTGGATACGGCATAGGAGAGGACCTTTCCGCCGTCCAAGCCGGGCATTTCCAGATCAACCAGCAGGAGGTCGAGATCATTCGTGATCGCAATGAGACATCTCAGCGGATCGTCGCAGGTAAGGACTTGAAGGCCGGGGTATCGTTCCTCCACGTATTCCTCGAGTACTTTTAAAAATGCGCTGTCATCATCGATCAGTAATATTTTCCCCATGGCAATGTAATAAAATCACTTCTCCCAATTCTCACCCGGGTCCCCGCGGAAGAAACCGCAGTGATTTGATCTTAGTCTCTGCAGTGACATTATAAATCCAACAGGCAGGGAAAGAAAGAGAGGAATTAGCATTAATTTTAATCGCGTCGGCATGCGGTGATCGATAGTATTTCAGCCGAACTTTCAAGGGCCGGAGAAAGCAGTTACGGCGCTATGTCGACAAGCGAAGCATGAGAAGCCCCCATCCGAACGTGGACAGGGGCCTTTATTTGGCGCGCCCGACATGCATCTTCTTGCAATTTTGCCGGTGTTAATCAACAGGGGTGACTATGGCCATAACCACGAGCTTTTCTCCCTTGTCGGCGGCAAACCCGTGCTGCACATTGGGCTCGCAAAGAATACAGGTCTTTTCATCGGCTTCGATTTTTTCATCACCGACAGTGAACGTTCCTTTGCCCTGTACGCAGAACATCATGAGCCGGAGCGGCGCTTTGTGCGGATCGAGCTTTTGGCCTGCATTCAGACACATGAGGGCCACCCGCATCTCCGGTTTGTCAGAAAGCATTTCGCGTGAGATTTTATCAGGGCTGAATTTAATAAGTTTTTTGAGATCGAGTATTTCCATGGCAAGCCTCCCTTGTTGTGTTCCGCATTTAGAGTCCGAAGTTTATTCTCAGGTCAGACGCTCAACTTCATATTGACACGATACCATGGCTGCCCGGAGAAAGCTATGATCGCCGTCATACCGCACGAGGGGTTCGACCCTGGCAACGGTCGCTGATCGCCAGGCTATGCAGCGGGTTTCGTGCAAGCGGAAGCGGGCAGGTAAACAGAGAAGGTCGCACCTTTGCCTGATTGGGACTCTACGATCAGAAGGCCTTCATGACGCTGAATGATGGAATAACAGGTCGCCAGGCCGAGTCCGCTCCCCTTTTGCTTTGTCGTGAAGTAGGGGTCGAAGATCTTTTCACGATATTCTTCCGGTATGCCGACCCCCTGGTCGGAGACGGTTATTCTGACATAGTCGCCTGCCCTGAGGGGCAACCGGCCGGCGCCCGAGTGCGCCACGTTCTCGGCGACCAGGACCACCGTCCCGCCCTCGGGCATGGCCTGATCGGCGTTCATAACCAGGTGGTAAATGACCTGGCCGATCTGGCCCTCGTCAGCCTCCACGTTCCACAGGTCGGGGGAGAAATGGTGTTCGTACTTGACTTTGGAACCGTGGAGAGCAAAGCTTGCGGACTCCCTGACAAGCTTGTGCACCGAGACCGTTTTCTTGAGCGGAGCGCCGCCCTGCGCGAAGGCAAGCAGTTGCTGCGTGACGCTCTGGGCCCGGGACGCTGCTTTCTCGGCCTCGTCAAGATAACGCAGGAGGGCGTTATCGGGTGGTGCATCCAGCTTTGCCAGATAAATATTCCCGAGGATTGCGGTCAGAAAATTGTTGAAGTCATGGGCAAGTCCTCCCGCGAGAACGCCGAGGGAATCAAGCTTTTGAGCACGGATCAGGTTTTCCTCCATCTGTCTGCGTTTCGTAATATCGTTCGCGAGATTTAAGTGCGCTCGATTGCCGTTGAACGTCAGTTGATGAGAGGCGACCTCCGCTTCAATGACCGACCCGTCCTTCAGCCGGTGTTTCCAGACCCCGGACTGTTTGGCGCCCTCGTCAAGTTTTGACAGTATGTTCAGAAGCGCCGGCATTTCTTCCGGGGTATAGATGTCCTCAATGGTCCATGATAAAAATTCTTCACAGGAGTAACCGTAATGAAGCACGGCGGCTGTGTTGACGGCAATGAATTTGAGGGTCTGAAGATCGTAGACCATGGTGGGAATGGGGTTGTTTTCGAAGAGACACCGGTACCGCGCCTCGCTGTCCCTGATCGTCTCGGCCAGCTTCTTCTGCTCCCCGACCAATTGCTGTTTGTGCAGGACCTGGTCGATGACGGAGGGGAGCAGGTCAAGATATTTTCTGTCCCTGTCTTTTACGATATAGTCGGCAACACCCAGCCTGAGCGCCTCGACAGCTACAAGTTCATTGCCTTCACCGGTTACCATGATGGCGGGCGGCGGCATTTTTTTTGCGGCAAGCGTGCGGATTGTTTTGATGCCGCCCAGGAGCGGCATATTGTAGTCAACAAGCAGGAGGTCATATCGTGCGGTGTCGAGCATGGCCAAACCCTCTTCGTTGTTTGGCGCAACATCTACGACAAAACCGCGGCGTTCGAGGGTTTTCTGCAGTAACCGGGCAATCCCGGGGTCGTCCTCCATATAAAGGATACGGACAACGGTCATATCAGTCATAACCGTGCTCCTTCGTTGACCCGGAGCGACAGAGTACCGGGGAGTGTGGGATTCCCGGCGCCTTCTCTGTGAAGATGGTTTGGGGACAGGGGGATGGATTTGTTAAAAATCTGTTCATGGTAGGGATAGCTGTCTCTGTTCGTTGCTTCAAGTCTTTCAATGAGTTTATTAAACGTGCACGCAACTGATAACGCCACGCTGCGTTGTCGCTCGCGTAACCGGAACCTGAGTAGCTATTATAGCAGAGATCTGCCACATGCACGCAATCCTGCGTCTCGAACAATAGAGCATGCCAAGTGGTTGTTATCATTCGAATCGTTCGCCGGGCGCGTTGAGCCTATCGTTAGAAGAGAGACAAAACCGCAAGTTTCGCTGTCCTGTTGTTTGCTGGAAGTTCTGGCAAAAGGAGGGATGTATTACGGTAATCTGAGGGAGCGTCCGGCTCTAATCGGAGGGGGCTCCACGGCGAATACTATTTGCTCAACGGCCAACAGCGAGTGATATCCATTTGCCGTCAGGGTATCTCTTAATAAGCTTTAGTCCTGCTTTTGTCATTGCCTCAAGCACTTCATCGTCCTGTCCGGCAAGAATGCCGGACAGGACGGCAATTCCGCCGGTTTTCAAATGCGCGGCAATCTCCGGGGCAAGCAGGACCAGGACCCCGGAGATGATGTTCGCTAAAATAAAAGAATAGGTCTCGTTTAATTCCGCAATGCTTCCTTCGCGAATATCAATTCCTTCGGCCTCATTCAGGTCCGCGTTTTTTCGTGTCGCGTCAACGGCAAGGAGGTCTGTATCCACTGCTGCCACGCGCTGAAATCCCAGCTTCTTTGCAGCGATCGCGAGGATTCCCGTACCGGTCCCGAGATCAAGAAGGTTCTCCTTGTCGCTTCTTCCTGCATATTTTTCCAGGAGCACAAGGCAGGACCGCGTGGTTTCGTGATGACCTGTCCCGAAGGCCATTGCAGGGTCGACAATAAGGTTGATGCGGCCTTGCTTTGTTTTCTCCCACGTCGGCAAGATAGTGAAGCGCTCGCCCACATCAATGGGCACGAAGCCTTTTTTCCAGGTTTCGTTCCAGTCCTGGTCTGGTATACTTGAGGAGTGAACGCTGAGGCCTGCAACAGAGCCGGATTTAGCCAGCAGCGCCTGCACGATCGAAAGCTCGTTTCGAATCGACGCTCTGTCGACTGTTTCGGGAAAGTACGCAAGGAAGGAATCGTCCTGCTCGATCACGCCGAGACAACCGATCGATACCAGTCTTCGTATCAGGGTGTCGCGGAAAGGGGCTGGTATGGTAATCGTAAGTTCGTGATAATTCATTTGTCGGCCAAAAGCTCTTGTGAAGCCCATTGTACAGGGGAGAGGGTGAACTGTCAAATGGGGGGGGGCACGGGGTATTTTTTAGGAGAAATCTGTTTTTTCCCTTGACAACTCCGCAAGTTACATGGTATTTTATGCCCTCTTAATACGTTGGTGTCTGAATTTGAAGGAGGATCTTATGTACGCAGTCATTACTACCGGTGGAAAACAGTACAAGGTTTCACCCGGCGATGTGGTCAGGGTGGAGAGCCTTGATGCAAAGAAGGGCGATATTGTCGAAATCAAGGACGTTTTAATGATTTCCGACGGAGACAAAATGTCGGTCGGCAAGCCCAAGCTCGATTCCGCAAAAGTTACGGCCGAAGTCGTGGAGCAGGACAGGGGCGTAAAACTCCTGATCTTCAAGCACCGGAGACGCAAGGGATACCGTAATACCAATGGTCACCGCCAGAACTACACGGCCATCAAAGTAAAAGAAATCATCGCATAATAGTCGCGGCGAAGGGCAGAAAAAATAAAATCGCATTATTTTAGCCTTCGTGCCTCGGCGGCAAGAAGGATTTTGGAGGATTCAAGCAATGGCACATAAAAAAGGCGTTGGTAGTTCAAGGAACGGCAGAGACAGCAATCCGCAGTATCTCGGCGTAAAACGATACGACGGCGAGCAGGTGCTTGCAGGAACGATTATTATCCGCCAGCGCGGGACCAAGATCCATCCCGGCGTGAACGTGGGCAAGGGCTGCGATGATACGCTCTTTGCCAAGATCAACGGCGTAGTGAAGTTCGAACGCAAAGACAAGGAACGCAAACAGGTGAGCGTATACGCAGCTTCGTAGCAATTCGCAGACAGGATTGACGACCAAGGCGGCATAGAACTCTATGCTGCCTTTTTTGTTTTCTGCTGGTATGATGCAGAAAAGGTTCAGGTCCAAGGAAGGGCGTACACTCCTGATTTTTTCCAGCTTGCTTTTTTAGCCATATAACGGTATATTTCATTGAAAACATTGTTCAAATCTCCCTTTTCCGTAAAAAGAAGGTGAGCAAGGGGGATTCAGATCTTCTATGTCAAACTTTATTGATAGGGTCAAAATTGAAGTAAGGGCCGGTCATGGCGGCCCCGGGTGCGTGAGCTTCCGGCGCGAAGCGTACGTACCCCGCGGCGGGCCCAACGGCGGCGACGGAGGCAAGGGCGCAGATGTCGTACTGGTAGCCGACAAACAACTCGGAACGCTGATTGACCTCAGGTACCAGCAGCACTACTATGCCGAAAAGGGCGAGCAAGGCCGCGGCAAGGAACAGTCGGGTGCTGACGGGAAAGACACCATCATTCGCGTTCCTGTCGGCACTATTGTGAACGATGCCGAGACACGCGCGATGATTGTTGATCTCGATACTGACGGGATGACGTATATCATCGCACGGGGCGGCAGGGGAGGCAAGGGAAACACTTTTTTCAAGACAGCGACGAACCAGGCCCCCCGCCATGCTCAACCGGGTGAGCCGGGCGAAGAACAGTGGTTGTACCTGGAGCTGAAGCTGCTTGCTGACGTGGGCCTCGTCGGTTTCCCGAACGCGGGCAAGTCCACGCTCATTTCGAGCATCTCGGCAGCCAAACCCAAGATCGCCGACTATCCCTTTACCACGTTGTCCCCCGTGCTGGGCGTGGTGAAGCCGGAAGGCAGGCGGAGCTTCGTTGTTGCCGACATTCCCGGTCTTATCGAGAATGCCCACAAGGGTGCAGGGCTGGGATTTGAATTCCTGCGTCATGTGGAGCGGACGTCGATCCTGCTCCATATGGTGGACGTGTCAGGCATGGTGCCCGGAGATCCCGTCGAGAATTTTCAAAAAATCAATAAAGAGCTGGAACTCTACAGCGAGGCCTTATTGAAGAAGTCCATGGCTGTCGCGGCCACCAAGATCGATGCCGCGGACCCGGAGAAAGTGGAAGAGCTGACCACCTACTGCCGGGAGCAAGGATACGCATTCTTCCCCATATCCGCGGTAACGGGTGCGGGTTTGCCGTCGCTTCTCAACTTCCTCGCGGACAAGGTGGAGGAGGAGCGAGACGCAGGGGAGCGGGAGCACGAGGTCAGAACGCAGGAGCCGGCAGTCACGAACCCGGAATAGAGTTTCCCGCAGCCGCAGGGTTTGGCCTGCGCTGATAGCTGATACATGAAAAATACTCTCTTCAACAGAAAAACGATCTTTTCCAAGGCCCGCCGCATCGTGGTCAAGGTCGGCAGCGCGGTCCTCACCTCATCTGATCAGGGGCTGGACCAGGACCGCATCGAACGTCTTGCAGCCGACGTCTCAACCATCATGGGGCAGGGACGCCAGGTCATCCTGGTGTCATCAGGCGCCATCGCCGCCGGCCTGGCAAAACTGGGGTTGAAAAAAACGAGAGGCATGCCCCTTTCGCTCAAGCAGGCTGCCGCATCAATCGGCCAATCGAGCCTCATGTGGATGTATGAAAAAACCTTCGGCGCACATGGGCACAAGGTCGCGCAGGTGCTGCTCACCCGTGAAGATCTTTCCAACCGCACCCGGTTCCTGAACGCAAGAAATACGCTCCAGACGCTGTTGGATTACGGAGTCGTTCCCGTCATTAATGAAAACGACACCGTCTCGGTCGACGAGATCAAGTTCGGTGACAACGACAACCTCTCGGGCATGGTCGTGCACCTTACTGACGCCGATCTCCTGGTGATCCTGTCCGATATCGACGGCCTCTACACGGCTGATCCCAAGTTCGATCCTTCCGCCGAACTGATTCCGCTCGTCGAGAAAATTACCGCTGAGATCGAGCGTGGCGCGGGCGACGCACAGTCAGCGGTCGGCACCGGCGGCATGCGTTCCAAGATTATTACGGCGAAGAAGGTCGGAGCCTATGGCGCCCCCCTGGTGATCGTGAATGGGAAAAAAAACGGGGTGCTGCCCGCGCTCTTTGAGGGAAAAGAAGTCGGCACCTTGTTTCTGCCAAAACCGGTAAAGCAGGACAGCCGGAAGCATTGGATCGCCTATACGGTCACATCGGCCGGCAGGCTGGTGATCGACGACGGCGGCCGCGAAGCGCTGGTGAATAAAGGAAAGAGTCTGCTGCCCGGCGGCATCGTAAAGGTGGAGGGAAATTTCAAGATCGGCGATTGTGTCACCTGTGTGGACCGGG
The DNA here is from genome assembly GCA_021783455.1 of Nitrospirota bacterium. Lineage (GTDB taxonomy): Bacteria > Nitrospirota > UBA9217 > UBA9217 > UBA9217 > JAJYKN01. The sequence continues at coordinate 7,736 of JAJXTW010000135.1, forward strand.
GCGGGGCTGCCTTTGCCCGGGGGTTGGTCAAGTACTCAGCCTCGG
>JAJXTW010000136.1 GCA_021783455.1 Nitrospirota bacterium
TTCAACGAACTCCGAGCCGGACATCGAAAAGAAGGGCACCTTGGCTTCGCCGGCCACGGCCTTGGACAGGAGCGTTTTTCCCGTGCCCGGAGGGCCGACGAGCAGCACGCCCTTCGGAATGCGGCCCCCGAGCTTCGTGAACTTGTCCGGATGGCGAAGGAACTCGATGATTTCCATGAGCTCTTCCTTGGCTTCGTCCACCCCGGTCACGTCGCTAAAGGTGACCTTCACCTCGCTCTCGCCGTAGATCTTGGCGCGCGACTTGCCGAAGCTCATGAAGGTCTCTCCCGGCCCGCCCGCGCTCATCTTCCGGAACACGAAGCTCCAGATGAGCATGAGCACGGCGAGAGGCAGGATCCAGGTGAGCAGGAAATCCCTGAGCCAGTTTTCCGAGATCTCGCCGCGATAGGCGATGCCGCTGGCGTCGAGGTTTTTTACCAGGTCGTTGTCGTCGACGCGCACCACGGTGAAGGGCGTTTCTTTTTCGCCTTCTTTATCGGGAATGCGGGTCCCGCGGATATGGTCCCGCGTGATGACCAGGTCTTTGACTTTTTTTTCCGCCAAAAGCGTTTTGAAGGTGCTGTAGGGAACGTCTTCTGTGGGCGGTTCGGAAAACAGGCGGAACATGCTGATGAAAATCAGCACCGCGAGAAGATAGAAGAGAACCTGAGAGCTTCGCTTCATGAGAGACCTCTCTCCGCGGAAGGGGCGGGGAAAATACGAACCGGAGAGCCGGAGTATCGGGGAGAAGAAGATGGGGGAAAAAGGAAGAGTTCCTTCTGCAGACGCCCCATCTCCGATTCGCCGTAACCTTCCTTCTCCGATTCAAGTCACGTTGAGATTTACATCCGGCCTGACACGCCGATGCCGAAGAAAAAATGCGGGCCGGTCGGCGGACTCCATAAATGCGATGCTTTGTCGGCCAGAAGCGGATACTGATAGGTGATTTCGTCAAGCAACATGCTTTTCCTGCCGATGATTTCGCCGACGAAAGTAATCAGCCGGCCCGGGTGGTAGACAGCCGAATCCAGAAACTGGTCCGACTGGACGAGAAAACGCCCTTCTGTCCTGTCCGTGTCGAGCGGCCTCCCATCGTTGTCCAGGGGTTCCTGCAACACTTCGATGAGCGTCCCTTCTTTGACATTCTTCGAAGAAACAATGACGCCCCCAAGCATGACCCAGGTACCCTTAAATTTATCAGGATCGCTCTGAAGCTCTTTATACGAAACGTGCCTGTCGACCCGATCGGTTAATTCCCTCGGGAAAACAGGGGCGCATCCGGAAAGCCATGTTCCCGCGACGAGCAGAAAAAATATTCCTCTCATCCGCAGGTTTCGTTCGATCATAACCGCCTCCCGTGGCACGAGTGTCTTTATCACCACGTGGTTCGTGCTGGGTTTTGTTGGGGGTCATAGAGCGGGTCCATCCACTGCGGCCTGTCCCAGGACCGGGACTCGCGCTCCCAGAGCTTCAGCTCTTTCACGATCACCACGGGGTAACTGTACTCCCGTTCCCCCAGCGCTTTGCTGCGCGTTCCCGCGATCTCAGCGGCAACCGTTATCTCTCTGCCCGGCGCGTACACCAAGGCATCGAGATAGCCGGGATGGACGGCGAGAAAATACCCGCCCGTCTTGTCCGTGCGCTTCGGCTTGCCCCAGTAATCAAGAGGCTTCTCAATGATCTCGAGCACCGTGCCCTGCGGCGTGTTGCTGATCTGCTCGATGGTTCCGCCGAGGATGATGATTTTTCCCTTAAAGGTATCGGGGTCTGCCTGAAGTTGGCGGAAGGTGAGGGTCTTGTCGGCCTGTGCTGTCATCTCGGGCGAGATGGCGTAGGTGCAGCCTTGCACGAGCAGGACGAAGAAGCCAAGCGCAATCGTGATTTTTTTCATTCGCGGCATCTCCCGCGGCAAACCGTTCAGCGGCCGATCACCCGGGGAAAGAAGCCTCTCGTTACGCCCCGGCCCGCTGCTCCGTTTCCTGTTCGATCTTTTTTCGCACCGGGACCGGCATCTCCAGCCCTTCCAGATCGAAATTGCCAAGCTCTTTCGCTAAAAGGTTGACTTTCTCGCTGTTCTGAAGATGCTTGTTGATAATGATCCGGCGGGTCTCCATGACCCGGCACGAGCCGCCCTTCGATGTTTTCAAATCATCGTAGGATACTTTGATCGACAGCGCTTTTGCCACATTTTCCAGATCAGTGAGCGTAATTTTCATTTCAATGTTTCTAGATTCAAGTATAGCAGATTTATGCGTGGAGGTGATTACCGCGATCCAATGCAAATCCAGGCGGAAGATTCCACGACGCTTCTCTGCCGTTTCCTGTTGCCGGCAAGGACGATTTTCCCGCCAACGCAGGGAGACGGTCTACGCTTCTTCTTTGTGAATTTCCAAGATGCTCACCACGCTGATGTTGGCATCCTTGAGCGCCTTCTGGACGTCCGCGAGCTTGGCATCCTGAACCTTCAGAATGAAATTCGTTTTCGTTGCCATGATCGTGCCTCCTAAAAAAAATGAGTTCTGCCGCACTGCGACAGGCATAAATTAGCACAAACCCGGCGCGTAAGTCAACACCGAAAAGGGTTGCGGGCCGGGTCGTGAGCTGCGCCGCACAAACCGCCTCAAAAAAAGCGACTGCTGAACCAAAAAGCGACGCGGTCCGCAACATCGCTTTTGCACGATGAAAAAACGTCCTGCGATCTTTACGACGAGGGGAAAATGCAGGCAACGAACGGCGCAGCTCCCCCATCATGATGTGACAACGCGTTTACCCTTTCCCTTGGCGCTCGAAAAGAGCATACCCGAAAAATACCCCGACGAAATGGTAAAATTTCGCTTGCTATTTTAAAATAACGTGTATATACTTTCCCCCAATAGCGAGCACCTAACCTGCTCCGAGCAGTTAGAAATTTTAGTTTATTTCTTCAAAGGAGGAATTTTATGGCAAAAGCCATGACGAAGTCTCAGATTGCGGACCACGTTGCGAAGAAGGCAGACATCAAGAAGAAGCTGGCGGTACAGATTCTGGAAGACATCGCAGCACTTGCGTACAAGGAAGCGAAGAATGCCTTCACGCTCCCCGGTCTCGGCAAGCTCGTGTTGGTGCAGCGCAAGGCTCGCATGGGCAGGAACCCCCAGACAGGCGAGGCCATCAAGATTCCGGCCAAGAAAGTCGTGAAGTTCCGCGTGGCCAAGGCCGCAAAAGAGGCAATCCTCGGCAAGAAGTAATTTTCCTATCCTATTTTATATTTTAACCATAAAGGCATTCCGGCTATCCGGAATGCCTTTTGTGTCTTGAAACGCTGAGGCACATGCCGCACCGAGGCAGGGCATGCAAACGGCAGGTGACGAAGCACTTCGCTTTTCCCTCCGACTGCCGGGGCTTTTTTTGAATGACCTTATGGACATTATTCTTTTCATTCTCTATCCGCTCGCTCTCATCGGTCCCCGGTTTATTCTGCCGGCGCTGGGAGCGCATGCCCTGTTCATTGTGCAGAGCGCAGTGCGCTTCGGAAGAATTCCGCTCATCGGCCTGCACGATACGCTCGGCTTCCTCGCTTTTGCCGTCGGCGTTGTTTACGCTGTCGCCGGGACGAAGCGGAAGCGGGATCTGCTTACGTTTATCATCGTCCCGCTGATACTCCTTCTCCTCGCGGGTTCGCGTGCCGCGCCGGCTTTGCCGGGACCGCTGCCGCCGGTGCTCAAGACCGTCTGGTTCGAGCTCCATGTGCTTTTATCGTTCACGTCTTATGCGCTCTTTGCCGTGGCAGCGGCTTTCGGGATATTTTCGCTCAGGCAGAATGACCCCTCTGCCGAGATCAGCCAGTACCGCATGGCGCTTCTGGGCTACGTGCTGTTTTCTCTGGCCATGATTTTCGGCGGCATCTGGGCCTATTACGCCTGGGGTGCCTACTGGCTTTGGACGCCGAAAGAACTCTGGACCACGATCGTCTGGCTCTTCTACAGTCTCTATTTGCACGCCCGGCTAGTGCGCGGGTGGGCCGGCCCGAAAACGGTCTGGATGGGGATCATCGGATTTGCGATCGTGCTGTTTACGTATGCGGGCGTCGGTCTTCTGATGAAAAGTTCGCACGAGTTTTGAAACAACGCAGCGGGTATGACGCAGGGAGCATAGGGCGCACGGCAGGCCGCAGTTAACGCTATGCGCTTTGCTCTCTGCTCTAAGCGTTTTCAGTTATGAAAAATTTTTTTCTCTCGCTCAAGACCACGGTCTGGACCCTCCTTGTCCTGATCTGTTTCTTCTTCGCCGGGGCCTACCTGATGCCTGCGCATCGTGAGGTCTTTGCGCCGATGAATGAAGACATCCTGCTTCGCTGGGTCGCGCATTCGGCAGCGGAAAATCTCTCATTCACGTGGTGGTTCTTTGCCGTTGTGGCAGGGCTTGTTCTGCTGACCGTCAACACGCTGGTGTGCAGCATCCAGGCCGTGAAAGCAAAGTGGACGCGCGCCGACGCGCTGATCCGCATATCGCCGCAGGTTATCCATATCGGATTTCTGTTCATCCTCCTCGGCCACTTGCTCGGTGCGGGCTGGGGATACAAGCTCTCGGGAATGATGCCTGAGGGGGCCTATGCGCCGCTGCCTGAAGATAAAGCATTACGCCTGGAGCAGATTCACGTGCAGACAGATGCGCAAGGTTTTATGCAGGACTGGTCCGCGGAGGCACTGTTGTACGAAGACGGTCAAATTGTGAAGCGCGGTACGCTCGGACCGAACGAACCGCTGTTCTATAAAGGGGTCGGCATTTATCTTAAGAGCCTGAACTTCGATAAAGGACCAACGGCAGTCCTCGTTATTGCCAAAGATCCCGGTGCACGATGGGCGCTGATCGGCGGGATGCTGTTCATGGCCGGTTCAATAACGCTCGTAGTGCTCAAGTGGAAAAAGGTGTACAGTACAGCGAAAGATGATGAACGACGGAAAGGCATATAAAGATCCGGGCTTGTCGTTAAAAGGCATGAAGCAGCGGCAATCTCGTCTGATTGAATGATCGTTCCGGCCGGACCGCATAGAAACCCCTCCCCAAATGTCATGACAAAGCGAGTTCTCATAGCCATGAGCGGCGGTGTTGACAGCTCAGTGTCCGCCGCACTCCTGAAGCAGCAGGGCTTCGAGGTCGAAGGCGTGACCATGAAGCTCACTGCCGGGCTGTGCTGCGACATCGGCTCGGCGCAGGCCGTCTGCAGTCACCTGGGTATTCCGCACCGCATGATCGACGCGCAAGCCGAGTTCTCGCAGGGCATTATCAACGATTTCGTATCGGAGTACCGGCAGGGCCGCACGCCGAACCCCTGCATCAAATGCAACGACCTCGTCAAGTTTCGCCTCCTTCTCCGCTATGCGCGATCGAACGGATTCGATTACCTCGCCACCGGCCATTATGCGCGAATCGAGCAGGACCAAGCATCTTCCCGTTATCTTCTGAAAAAAGGCATAGACGCCGGCAAAGACCAGAGCTATTTCCTCTATCGACTGACGCAAGATCAGATGAAGAGCATTCTGTTTCCACTGGGAGCCATGCGGAAGACCGACGTGCGGGCATTGGCGCGCGAACTAAAACTTCCTGCGGCTGAACGTCCTGAAAGCCAGGAGATCTGCTTTGTCCCGGACAACGATTACCGCTCTTTCTTGAAAGAACACGCGCCGGACACGCTGAAGCCGGGAGAGATGGTCCTGACGGACGGGACGCACGCAGGCACGCACGAAGGGATTGCCTTTTTCACCGTGGGCCAACGGCGTCACCTCGGCGTTGCTGCAGGAGAACGGCTCTATGTTGTCCAGATCGAGCCCGAGATGAACCGCGTGGTGCTCGGCCGGAGCTCCGACCTCCAAACCCGGGAAATGGTTGTTTCGGACCCGAACTTCATTCTCGATGAAGACTTCCCTGTACGAAAGAAAGTCACGGTCAAAATCCGCTATCGTTCGCCCCATGTCCCGGCGTTCATCGAAGCATCGGGCAAAGAGACTGTCCGCGTGTTGTTCGAAGAGCCGGTGAAAGGCGTCTGCCCGGGCCAGGCAGCGGTATTTTATGACAACGACCTGGTTATCGGCGGCGGGGTCATCGAATAACAAACAGCCTGTCCGGGCACACTCATGGGTCGATACACCAGCAGTGACAATCTTATTGACAACCATGGCCGCCTTTCTCTATCATGGCAGAGGGAAAATGGCGCCTGGGGCGACGGAGGGGAAAATGGGCACGTACGAAACGTTGTTTACGAAGAGCATACAAGACCCGAAGGGCTTTTGGGGCGAGGCTGCCGAGGCAATCGGGTGGCACAAGAAATGGGACACGGTGCTGGACGAGTCCAATCCGCCGCTCTATCGCTGGTATCAGGGCGGCGAGCTGAACACCTGTTACAACGCCCTTGACCGGCACGTGGAGAGCGGCCGGGCGGACCAGGTGGCGCTTATTTACGACAGTCCGGTGACGAACACCATCGAGAAGTTCACGTTTCGCGAGCTCCTGGAACAGGTTGCGCGCTTTGCCGGGGTCCTCTCTTCGCTTGGTGTGAAGAAGGGCGACACCATCATTATTTACATGCCCATGATACCCCAGGCCGTGGTCGCCATGCTTGCCTGCGCCCGCGTGGGAGCTGTCCACTCCGTGGTGTTCGGCGGGTTTGCTCCCCACGAGCTGGCCATCCGCATCGACGACGCAAAGCCGAAGCTCCTCATCACCGCCTCGGGCGCCGTTGAAATAAAAAGACTGATCGAATACAAGCCCATGGTCGACAAGGCCATTGCCGAGGCACACCACAAGCCGGAGAAGTGCATTATCTTCCAGCGCCACCTGGTCAAGGCATCGATGAACCTGGGACGGGACCTGGACTGGAACGAACTCATGGCAAGCGCCCATCCCATGGGGTGTACGCCCGTTGCGGCAACGGACCCGCTGTATATCCTGTACACCTCCGGCACAACGGGAAAACCCAAGGGCGTGGTGCGGGACAACGGCGGCCATGCAGTTGCGCTCCGCTGGAGCATGGAGCACATCTACGGCGTTAAGCCCGGCGATGTATTCTGGTCGGCGTCGGATGTGGGCTGGGTCGTGGGGCACTCCTACATTGTGTACGGCCCGCTGCTTGCCGGCTGCACAACGATCCTGTATGAAGGCAAGTCCGTGGGCACGCCTGATGCCGGGGCCTTCTGGCGGGTCATTTCTCAGCACAACGTGAAGGTCATGTTCACGGCGCCGACGGCGTTTCGCGCCATTAAAAAGGAAGATCCGAAAGGCGAGTTTGTCAAAAAATACGACCTCTCCGGGTTCAAAGCGCTGTTTCTCGCGGGAGAGCGGCTTGACCCCGACACCTACCACTGGGCCCACGATCTCTTAAAGAAGCCGGTGATCGACCATTGGTGGCAGACCGAGAGCGGCTGGCCCATTACCGCGAACCCCCTCGGCGTCGAGTCCTTCGCGATCAAACCCGGCTCGTCCACCATGCCGGTGCCCGGATTCAACGTGAAAATTCTGGATCCGAGCGGCAAGGAGCTGGGAGCGAAACAGGAAGGACTGGTCGCAATCAAACTCCCTCTTCCTCCGGGGACGCTTCCGACCCTGTGGCAGGCGGAGCAGCGGTTCCTCGAGTCCTATCTCAAACCTTTCCCCGGCTACTACTTCACAAGCGACGGCGGGTACATTGATGAAGACGGGTATGTCTTCATCATGGGCCGCGTGGACGACGTGATCAATGTTGCAGGACACCGTCTTTCCACGGGCGAAATGGAG
>JAJXTW010000137.1 GCA_021783455.1 Nitrospirota bacterium
AGCGTCGGGACCGAAGGATGCCGGCTTCGGCCTGATCCAGAGATCCTCCGTGGACAGGGTCCCGGTTGTGCCGCTGCAGCCCAGGGCCGTCACGGGCACGCTCACCCAGGCTGCTTTTCTCCACCACGAAAGCTTGATCACCTTTCCCGGTCTGGCGTAAATGATCTTTGCATTCCTCTTTACCGGCGCCGACAAATCGAGCAGGACCTTCTGGATCGCTTCCTTCATTTCGTATGCGCTCTGAAATCGTCTGGCCATGTCCGGCGCGAGCGCTTTTTTGATGATCGCTGCAGTCTCTTTGCTCATCTTCGGGTTCACCCGCCTTGGGTCCGGCAATTCCCGCGGGTTTTGCGGAGGGTGCTCTCCCGTGAGGCAGTAATACAGCGTGGCGCCAAGCGAGAACAGATCCGAACGAACGTCGGTCTGGCCCGTGCCGTACTGCTCCGGCGCGGCGTATCCCGGGGTGCCGTACACGTAGGTGTCTTCATCCTGTTCATCCTTGAAGAAACGGGCGATGCCGAAGTCGATCAGTTTCACTCTCCCGTCACGGGAGATCATGATGTTCGAGGGCTTCGTGTCCCGGAACACGATGGGCCGCGGCTTCTGCACGCTCAAGAAGTGCATGGCCCTGCAGATCTGGATAGCCCAGGAAAGCGCCTGCTGCTCTTCCACGGGTTTCCTGCGACGGCCCTCCAGCATTTGTTCCAGCGTCTTGCCCCGGATGTATTCCATAACGATGTAAGAGGCGCCCTGCTGCGAGAAGTAATCGTAGACCTTCGGCAGGTTCGGGTGCGTCAATCGGGCCAGTATCTGCGCCTCGGTCTGGAACTGGACGAGCGCTTCGTGGACTTTGGCTTCCCGGAGCTTGTCCGTTCGAAGTTCCTTAACTGCCAGGGCTTTGCCCCCACGTGACCGGTCCGCGACCTTGTACACGCATCCCATCCCGCCTTTGCCCAGGAGGCCGACGATCTCGTATCGTTTTTTAAGAAGACGGTTCATAGGTTCTCTCAGAAGTCCATTTCCTCCCCTTCATCCCGGCTGTTGCCAAAACGCCGGGACAAGCGGGGAGGATTAAGGACTTGCACCCGCGTTATCACAAGAGCAGGATGTGGGGATGGGTCTCGTGGAATCGGCAAGAAACCCATCCTCACCCAGCCCTCTCCTTGAAGAAGAGGGTGTGTGTTGCTGCAGGAAGTCGCGTGAGGGAAGGCATCGTACACCTGCCCCTCCTGGACCCTGCCCCCTGGCCCCTGCCCCCTGCCCCCTACGCCGCCTTTGCTCCGCAGTGCAAGCAAAACCTGGCAGCGGTCTTCACCGGGCTCCCGCAGTCCGTGCAGGTTCGCTTGTTCTCGCTGCTGAACACGATCGTGGTTTTTCCCACGTCGATCACATCGCCGTCTTGGAGCACCTGTCTGCCGGTGACCTTCTGTTTGTTCACAAACGTGCCGCCACGGGTGCCTTTGTCTTCGATGATATACTCGCTGCCTTCCTTGATGACCTGGGCGTGGTGCTCTTCAATACTGCTGTCCCTGTACAATCCGAGCGTGTTCAGCCCTTTCCTGCCGATGGTCACCGCCGAACTGATGTCGATGTCCTTTTTCGTGGCTTGGCCGCGTACAAGGCTGAGGTGCCCTGTCTCGTACTGCTGCTGTTCGACCTTTCTGAGCGAGATAACGACGAGCCCCAGAATACTCGCCAGGGTCGCTCCGAAAGCCCAGCCGGGCGCCTTGCCGGCCGCGCCGAACAACGATGACTCCGGCTGGAAGTATGCGCGCGTCGCCTGCTGGCCGGACGCGAGCTCAAGCGTCACGTTCCTGAGATAGTCTGCGCGCTTCTCCGTCCGGTACGTGATGACGTACTCGTTGCGGATCCTCTTGCCGATAACGTCATAGATCTCGGAAAGGCCGTCGGCGGAAGGCGTGAAGAAGTAGAAGCCTCCCGTTTGCTCGGCGATCCCTTCGAGCCTCGCCGCACGCACGTCTTTTCCCAGGCCGATCACGTAAACCGAGACGTTCTCGTTGATCGCGGCCGCGACGGCCTCGTTAATGTCGAGGGCGCCCCGGTTCGCGATCCCGTCGGTAAGGAGGATGACGGCCCTCCTGCCCGGCACGCCCTGCACCGCTTCTACGCCCGCGGCCAGGGCGTCGAAGAGCGCCGTGTGGCCGCCGGCCTTGATGGTTTCCGTCGCCTGCTGCAATTGGTTGATATCAGCGGTCAGCAGGGCCGTGCGGTCCACGGTATCGCTGAAGGTAATAAGGGCCGCCCGGTCGGCGGGTTCCATGAGCTGGAGGAATTGCAAAACCGATTCCTTTGCCCGCTCGATCTTCTCGCCGGCCATGGAGCCGCTCCGGTCAACGACGATCGCCATGCTTATCGGCTCCGGCTTTCCGCTTGCGCCGTACATCTGCATCGCGTCGATTGAAACGGGATGGTCGTTCTCCCTGAGAGTAATGCCGTCCTTATCCAGTCCGCGCACGGGCTTGCCAAAAGCATCGAGCACGGATACGTAGGCCTTGACCTCAGGAAAGCTGCTGAGATCGAACTGGCTGATCCGGACAGCAGCCGGGTCAGCGGCAAGCGCCGTCCGTCCTCCCAGGGTCATAACCCCAAAAAGAACAACTCCCGCGATTATTGCGGCCTTTTTCATTGCCGAGAACATGAGCAGGATGCTCCCGACCCTGATGACATCGCCGTCATCAAGCGTGCTGCTGCGCGTCAGTTTCTGGTTCACGTACACAACTTTTCCATCCTTGTCCGCTTCTATCGAGAAGTGCCCGTTCTTTCTCCTGATGAAAGCATGCTGCATGCCCACGCCTTCCGCCCCGGAAAGACAGACGTCCGACCGGTCATCCCTGCCCACGACGTTCATCTCTTTGAGGATCGGAAATTCCCGGTTGAGGTGCCTTCCTTTTATGACCTTCAATTTCGCTGATACGAAAGCCTCCTCAACGAGGCTGACAAAAGCGCCGATGGACAAACCGAGCAGCATGAGCCCGCCAAGGGTCGACCAGATCGACGTTGCCGAAAGATCGTTCAGCATGAGCCCGCCGAGCAGCCCGCCAAGCGCGCCGCCAAAGAGGCCGTACAGAGCGCGCTCACCCGACCTTATCATCGCGCCGCCGCTTACCCCCACAAAAGCTCCGAGGATTGCCCATCCCAAGGCAACAGCGAGGCCAACGCCCAAAGATGCTTTGAACCCTCCGGCATCAGCCGCGGCCGTGCCGAGCGCGGCAAAGGCGGTGTTGCCCAAAGCCGCGCCTAAAGCGCCGCCAACAAGACCTGCTGCAGCGCCGTATGCTGCCCGCTTCAGCGCCGCCTGATACTGCCTTCCCGCGATCAGCTCATGACTCCACAGAAACGCGCCGATAAACATGCCAGCAAGACTGCCGAGCGTCATTTCAGTGACCAGTCCGCTCGCAGACGATGTTGATAGAGATATCACGAACGCCCAGGCAGCTGACCCGCCGAGAGCGCCCGCGATTGCGAACAACACTATTTTTGAAATGGCTGTCATATGACCCTCCCTAATTCCCGATTCCTAATTCCTAATTCTTAACTCCTGCCTTTTGTCCCCCCCTACGCTGCCTTCACCGAAAGCGCCAGTTTCCCGAACCTGACTTCATCGCCGGGTTTGATCGTCTGCGGCGCGTGGGGCTGAATGCGCTTTTTATTGACAAAGGTCCCGTTCGTGGACCCCATATCCTCGACGGTATAGTCAGCGCCTTCGCGGTGAATGACCGCGTGTTTCCGGGAGACGCCTTTTTCCATGCCTCCCAGTCCGGTCAGGTCCACGTCAGGGAACACCTCGCTGATCGGGTCTTCCCTGCCGATCATCACCTCTTCTTTTGAGGGGATTTCGAGCGTACTCCCGTCCGGAGATGCAAGCACCAGCTCGGCCCCGGCCGCTGCACCGGCTGTCTCGATCAGTTCCTGCTTCTCTTCCAGTTTTGCTCCGCACTCTTCACAGAAGAGCGCTCCTTCGATATTCTCCATCTGGCATTCTTTGCATTTCATGGCAGTGTCCTCCTTTTATTTTGGTTTTGCATAGCGCATGGAGCAGAGGAGCTTGCTCTTTGCTCTTTGCCTACTTCATCATCGTCTGCGTCAGTTTCCGAGTACCGTATTCGAGTTTCTTGGTCCCCACGGAACTCAGGTTGCCGGTCTTTTTGAGCGTCAGGATTTCTTTTTCCGCTGTTTCGGCAAGTTCGTCTTCACCCAGGTTCAGAAACACGGTAGCAGCAGCCTGGAGCTTCTGAGTCGCGGCAGCTATGTTGCCCGCTTCCGCTTCCGTCAACGCCCTGGTCTGGAGCTTGAATGCGCTCAGTTTCTCTACCATGTTCATCACTTCGGCGTTTACCTTCGCTGCTGCAGCAACATCGGCCGTGAACGTGACAGAGAGGTCAGTCTTGTTCTTTTGCGCCCTGATACCCTCCGTTGGCATGTCGTAAGAGACCTCTACCTGGCCAAGACGGAACTTTCCCGCCTTTTCTGCGGGAACGCGCGCCTCGATCAGCATTGCCTGGCCCCTTGTGCCGTCGAACGTGCCGAGATCTGCACTCACGATGTTGTTGTTCACGGTTTTGTGTGTTACATCCGCGATCATCGGGACCGTGGTGTATACCTTGATGGGCCGAACGCCCGGGCTCATGCGCATCAAGACTTTCAGGTTCGTTGCGACCACGGCCTGCATGCCGTCCACTTCCTGCTGGAACGCATCAAGGATCGAGATGGGGTTCTGTATCCAGTGGGAGTTCCCGCGTGATTGCTCCGCGATCTGAAGCAGCAGTTTTTCGTTCCAGTCGTCGCCGATGCCGGCGCTCGTGACCGCGATTCCCTGTTTGCCCGCCTCGCCGGCCAGCCTGAGGCTTGCGTCCTCGTCGTCCCAGGTCCGGCCGTCGGTGAGCAGGAGTATCCTGTTTACGCGCTCCCGTGCATATCCCTTCATTACTTCTTTGAGGCCGGCCCCGAGCCCGTCGGATATCTGAGTCCCGCCGCGCGCGATTATCGATCCGACCTTTGTCTTGATCTCGTCGCGGTTCTGTGCGACCTGGCTCGAAACCAGCGTTTCGACCTGGTCGTCAAAGATCGTGATCGAAATAAGGTCGCGGTCGCTCAAATGATCCACCACGTAGCCGACTGCTTCCTTCATGTTCTCCATTTTTTCGCCATCCATGGAACCGCTCCGGTCAAGGACAAGGGCGAGGTTTGCGGCCATGGCTCCAGGCATTGTTTTGCTTTTCGGCTTGATATCTACCAGCGCATAGACCGCCTGCTCCAACCCGGTAACCGGCAGAGCGTCCTTGCTCATAATGCATCGTACGTTTAGTTCGTTCTTCATGATAATTTTCTCCTTTCTCATTTTGGACCAAGGCAACCATGTTGCCGTAATTTAAACGCCGACACGGTCGGCTCGCTCCATATACCGCAAACTTAAACCACTCTCACGGCCACCGCCGTAATATTGTCCTTCCCTCCCTGCTCATTCGCCAGCTCCACCAGCCTGTTTCCCATTGTCTTGACGTCGAGTGCCGTTGCGCAGACCTTGCGTATATCGTCGTCCGCAACCTCTCCCCAGAGCCCGTCCGTGCAAAGGAGGAGCGCGCCGCCTTTCCTGAGCGCAACGCGAAAGGTGTCCACTGCGACGTTCTCATCGGTTCCGATCGTGCGAAAGAGCAGGTTGGCCTTGGGGTGGGTCCTGGCTTCTTCTTTTGTGAGCTTGCCCGCGTTGACCAGTTTCGCCACGAGGGAATGGTCCGTGGTGACCTGGGAGAAGGACCCGTCCTCGATCCAATAGGCCCTGCTGTCCCCCACGTTCGCAATGAACGCTGCGTCATCTGCCACGAGTGCGACGCAGAGGGTTGTCCCCATGTTCGATCCTTTGCGCGTTGCCTCTTGCCGCACTTCATTGTTCGCCTGCTGCACGGCACGCTCGACGAGCGAGAGCAGGTCGCTGCTTTGTTCGTGCTCCTCCTGCACGACCCTGCACACGGCATCCATCGCGATCTTGCTGGCCACCTCGCCGGCATCATGTCCGCCCATGCCGTCGGCAACGACAAAGAGGGCTTTGTCTGCAAATGCAAGGACCGAGAAGTTGTCTTCGTTGCTGCGCCTTATCTTGCCCGTATCCGTGGTCCCGTACCAATCGAGCGGCAGCGGCCGTGTTGTTTCGGACAGGACCGGCTCCGGGCCGGGCCTGAGCCTGAGCGTGTGGGCCGGCTGAAGCACCCGCGTCAGGTTCTGTATTTTTTTTGTCCTGACCGGGGCCGGATTTTTGCCCGGATCAATTTCGACAATCGGCTGGCGCATCTCGATACCCTCCTGAACGCTCATCCCCATGATCCTTTTCAGACATACCGACAAGCTGTGTTTCATAGTCGTCTCCTGCTTACGACGTCTGATGACCTGTTCTCTACTTTCGACGTGATAGATTGCATTGCTCATGCCAGAATGAATAGAGTTGCCTGGCGCGGTTATTGAAAGAGGAAACGCATTTTGAATCGAAGGGTTACCCGTGGTTCATGTGAACGAGGATGGTTTTGGACAGGACGGGCGAGAGGAAAAATATATGATTATCGAAGAGCGGGTATTCGATTTTCGAATACCCGGTGAGGCTATCCGATTCTCAGCACCTTCGCGCCGCGGATCTTTCGTTCTTTCAGTTCAATGAGCGCACTATTGGCTTCTTCAAGGGGATAAGTCTGGATCTCCGGTCTGATCAACATCTTTGCCGCCAGGGTCAGGAATTCCTCTACGTCGGACCTCGTAATGTTCGCAACGCTCTTGATTTCTTTTTCCATCCAGAGGTCGCGGGGATAATCGAGTTTCAGGAGCGCATCCTTGTCTTGCTCCTCTTTCCGGATCGCGTTGATCACCAGCCGCCCGCCTTGTTCAAGGTTTTTCATGGCGTGGGCGATTGGCTGCCATGCGGGCGTCGTGTCGATGATTGCGTGAAGTTTCTCCGGCGGTTCTTCTCCGCTCTCCCCTGACCAGATTGCGCCAAGCTCTTTCGCGAACCGCCGCTCCCCTTCCGTGCGCGAGAAAACGTAGATGCGCGAAGCAGGATATAAATACTGCGCCGTCTTGAGCACGAGATGGGCTGATGCGCCGAACCCCGTCAGCCCGATCGTATCGCCGTTGTTCATGTTTGCCAGACGAAGCGAACGTAAGCCGATGGCGCCTGCGCATAAAAGAGGCGCTGCTTCGGCATCGGAAAAGAATTCGGGTATCGGATACGCGTAAGACTCGGGGATTGTCGTATACTCAGCATATCCGCCGTCTGCGTCCCTGCCTGTTGCTTTAAAATCGTTGCAGAGGTTTTCCCTCCCGCTTTTGCAAAAGGCGCAAACCCCGCATGCTGAATGGATCCATGCGATACCGACTCGATCGTTTACCCTGAATTTGCCCGCGTTCATTCCCAGCTTTTCCACACGGCCGACAATTTGATGTCCGAGGACGATCGGGAACTTCGACGGAGGAGTCCGTCCTTCGATCTCGTCCAGTTCCGTGTGGCACACGCCGCAAACCGAGACCTTCACCAGGATTTCGTGCTCCCGAGGGACCGGGACCGGCAAGTCAGCCGGTTCGAGCGGCGACTTGTTCTCCGAAAGATTCGCGATATGATTCAGCACCATTGCTTTCATAATCCTAAAAACGGCATTTGACACGGATCGAATCTGATAAGAGTCGGATAACGTCGGTTTTTTTCAAA
>JAJXTW010000138.1 GCA_021783455.1 Nitrospirota bacterium
CCGGCTCTCCGAGATGTACCATAACCGGTGAAGGATGTTCCACGGGTGCGTGCCGGGTGAAAGGTCAGGTCTACCTGAGGCCCGTGAACCTTGCCGTTGGGATTGGCTGCAATAGCGGCACTTCCGGTGACGAAATAAAAGCTGCAGTGCAGCGAACGCTTGAGGAACATAACCTCGTATTTTCATCCGTTCGTTCTATTGCAACGATCAGCATCAAAGCCGATGAACCAGGGCTCAGGCTCTTTGCAGAAAAGTTCGGCTTTCCCTTGTTGTCTTTCTCTCCCGAGGAATTAAATCGCATCGAAGGTATCGAACGATCCGATATCGTATTCAGGGCTACCGGCGCCCATGCCGTGGCAGAGCCGGCCGCGCTCCTGGCAGCGGGGACGGAAAAACTAATCGTGCCGAAGCAAAAGAAAGGAAATGTGACCGTGGCGATAGCTGAGATGGAGCCAGGAGCCAGGAGCCAGGAGTCAGAAGTCAGGAGTGAGGAGCCAGGTGCACGAGGAAAGATATTTATCGTCGGCACAGGGCCGGGAAGCCTTGAGCATATCACGCCTGCCGCGCGAGAGGCCATCAGAAGATCCGACGTCATCGTGGGCTACGGCACCTACCTCGATCTGATCACGGAGCTCCTGCAAGGCAAGGAGGTCCTCTCTACAGGAATGACGCAGGAGGTGGACCGGTGCCGCAAGGCAATGGAACTGGCGCGCTCCAACAGGACCGTTTCCGTGATCAGCGGCGGCGATCCCGGCGTCTATGCCATGGCAGGTCTTGTGTTCGAGCTTCTCCGGGCGGAAAAAGGGAAACGGACGGATTACGTTCTTCCGGCAGTTGAAGTGGTCCCGGGCATTTCCGCCCTGAATGCCAGCGCGTCACGTCTTGGGGCACCGCTGATGCACGACTTTGCCTGCATAAGCCTGTCTGACCGGCTGACACCCTGGGATGTCATAGAGGGACGTCTCGAAGCTGCTTCATCAGCAGACTTCGTCATTGTCCTCTACAATCCTCGGAGCAAAGGACGGGCCGGCCACATGAGCAGGGCGCGGGAGATTATCCTGAAACATCGGAAGCCATCCACCGCTGTGGGCATCGTGAAAGGCGCCATGCGGGAACACGAGAAAGTCATTGTGACGGACCTCTCGAACATGCAGGACAGCGACATCGACATGCAGACCACGGTGATCGTCGGCAATTCGAAGACTTTTGTATGGAATAATCTGATGATAACGCCAAGAGGGTATGAAAGTAAATTCGACATTTAAAATTCAAGATTCAACAATGCGGCGTGCGGCGCTTCTGTGGGATGAGTCCTTTCTCTGGGGCGTGATGGCGCATAAAGCCATCGACGCATGCGGACTTTCCTGTGACTTGCTTCGCGCTGAAGACGTGAGAAACGGCAGATTGCGGGAGTATGACCTGCTGTTCGTTCCGGGCGGCTGGGCCTCGAATAAATTAAAGGCTCTCGGCAGCGACGGTATCGAAGCTGTAAAAAGATTCGTCCACGATGGCGGTTCCTACCTCGGGTTTTGCGGTGGAGCAGGGCTCGCTACCGAGGACGGCCTGGGCCTTGTTCCCGTAAAAAGACGGCCGACGAAGGAGCGGGTGCCGAGCTTCAGCGGGCGGATACGAATAAACACATCCGACCATCCTCTCTGGCAGGGCATTGCCGAGCCGGTTTTCCATGCATGGTGGCCTTCGCAGTTCCTCGTGGACGAGAGCGTATCGGTGCTTGCAACCTACGGCGAAGCAATGACTGATTCCTTCAGCTCCGATATAAACGTAGGTGATGCGGAAACTGGCGACGGCTGGATGGAACTGGAGCGTATTTACCAGATCAACCTGGATCCAAGGCGATTGATGGGTGAGCCTGCTATTATCGAGGGCGCATTTGGAAAAGGGACGGTTCTACTGTCACTCGTTCATTTCGATACCCCGTGCGACCCAAATGGAAAAGTGATGCTGCGGAACATCTGGAATTATTTCGGCTGCGAATACATTGCGAGCGACTCCGTAGCATCGGCGCACCGGGATGCCCTGGTCCTCAACGTCGCACCTGACCCACTCTTGTCGGAGCTTGAGGACGCGGCGAACGGCCTGATCGAGCTCGGCATGCGGAACTTCCTCTGGTTCTGGAAAAATCCCTTGCTTCTGCAGTGGCGACGAGGCGTAAGGGGTCTTGAATACTGTACGCTTTATGTCATGTTGAAAGAGATTTCAGAACTATTAAGGGCGATCAAGAAGAACCAGAAAGCTCCTGACCTTGACAGAACTATGGAACGAATCAGGGCGTTGCTCCTGCCGTTTGTTGAAAAGGCAAGGCGCCTGCTTGTGCGCGAACGGTTTTTCATGCAGAATGGTCATATAACCTATGAACGGTGCGATGACCGAGAAGTTCAGGGTCTAAGGGAAGAGCTTTTTTCTCGTTCCAAAAGCTACGGCGGACTGTTTAAAGAGCTTGTGGACGAAATTGACGGTCTCTTATACAAGGTGATGACTCTATCCTCCTAGTTGAGCTAGGATATCGAGACAGCGCCCCTGTTATATGTTAGCGGTTGGCTCAGGTGCCGCTTGTATACATCCTATTGAAATAATATAATGTAGTTAGACTGCCCGAGGAATGAAAAACAGTATGCAAAAGATTCACTGTCCTCTTTGTAAGAAAGCAACGACCTGGGAAAACAATCCCTACCGGCCGTTCTGCTCCGAACGCTGTCGGCTGCTTGATCTGGGGAAATGGGCTTCCGAGGACTACCGTATTCCCGGAGAGAAGAAAGATGTCCCGGATGCTGATGAGGATAAAAAAAATACAACGGAAAAGTAGATAAATTCTTCAAAATATAATACAATAGGCCATGCAGGTAAGCGGCATGCAGGCAATGAAACAGAAGTTATCGTAATTTCGCCCGGTAAAAACTTTGTCCGGGCGCTGTAGGGAATTGCAATGCTGTGGTCGTAGTTACTGGATAGGAGGCCGCGCAGGATGGAAATCCGGTGTGGAAAGTGCAACAAACTCTTCCGCGTTTCCGATGATAAAATTACCGGCAAAGGCATCAAGTTCGCATGTTCGCGGTGCGGCGAAGCCGTAAAAATCACGAGGGAGGAGTTCGAAACTTATACGTTGTCGAAAGCTGCGGTGTCAACTCTCGACATGTTCGAACCGAAGCCAAAACTTACTTCGGCGCCTTTCCTTGAGCCTGGACCGGCAAAGGCGGAAGAAGGGGCGCTGCTGATGAACGCTGTGCCGGAAAGTGCGGCCGGTACAGAGGAGCAGCAAAGTTTTGACTCGTCATCTGCCATTCCGGATTTTTTGCGGGAAAAAGATGAGCCTGCGTCGGCCGAGCCCAATATCTTCGAAGAACCGTCCCGTCAGGAGGAACAACCGGTCCCGGAACTGTCACCTGACCTTGAGGATGCATTTACGTTCCCGTCTGAATCGGAATTGACGTTGGCAACGAAACCGACGGCTGGGTCTGGGATTGCCGAAGAGCCGAAGCGGAAACAAGGAATCGAAGCAGCACTTCAGTTTCCGCCTGATGCTCAATCGCCGAAACTGCATGCAGAGCCGGAACGCCCTTCCGAACCCGCGCGTGAACCCAAACCCGTCCCCCGGGCGGAACCCGAGCCGAAACCGAAACTTAAGCAGGAAACAGCGGCAGTGGCGAAACCTCGGCCGGCTGAACCCAAGCCGGTGAAGCCGTCGTATCCCGAACAAAAGCCTCCGGCAACGCCGGTTGCTCCATCTGTCCCCAAAAGGGAACCAACACGTCCGACAGTGAAACAAACTGAAAGCGAAGTTCCGGCGGCCGGACCTTCCCATTCCAACAGGATGGTACTCGTGTTTTTGATTGTCCTCGTTCTGCTTGGAGCAGCAGGGTATGGTGTCTATAGGTATATTCTGCCTTCTTTGCAGAAGTCCGATCAACCGGTCACCGAGACCACCTCGATCGATGGTTTGCGCATTGTCAACCCTTCCGGCGCAATGGAAGCGAACGGCGATCTGCTCATTTCCGGCGTTGTCGAGAACTTGACGGATAAGGAACGAGCCGGGTGGTATGTTGTCGTCGATGTTTACGATGCACAAGGCACGGTGCTGAATAAAATCCGGGTATTGAACGGAAAGCAGCTTTACACGCGAAAAGATTACGACGTCCTGGCGCAACGCGGCAGAAACGTTCAGGAGCTGAAAGCAAAAATCCTTCAGGAACAGGGCGTTGTCATTCCGGCAAGGGGCAGCGTTCCCTTCGAGATGCGGTATTTCCAGCCTCCCAGCGGAATCGCGAGCTTCAATGCCGTGCTGAAACCGTTCGATCCCGCACGGCTATCTAAAGAAATAGGAGAAGCAAAGTAAAAGCTCTGATCACGCATTCCGGTTGTCTACTCCTTCATTGAGGAAGCGCCTTCAGTTGGTTGAGGGCGTTTTTTTATGATCCCCTGGGACAAATTGTATTTCCTGACGCGGGGTCTTGTAATTCGCGGCGCAGTACGCTGGCTCAGGCCCGCGGCAGGCGCAGTGATGCGGGCATCCGGATCATCAAAAAACTTATTGAAAAGTCGGCCCTATTACTGTATCCTGCTATCCTGTTTGGCGTGCGGGGAACCGACCAGTAAATTATTTTCAGCAGCCCAATTTTTGCTTGACAAAATCCGTGGCTGTGCTATAAAAACGAAATTTTGATGGTCATATTGGCCGGGAGGAGACGCAATGGACAGCTGTAGCAGGAATTACCTATTCACGTCGGAATCGGTTACCGAGGGACATCCAGACAAAATAGCCGACCAGATTTCAGATGCGGTCCTTGATGCTCTCTTGGCGCAGGACCCCATGAGCCGGGTCGCCTGCGAGACGCTTTTGACCACGGGTCTCGCCATGGTGGCGGGGGAAATCACCACCAAGGGCTATGTGGAGATTCCCGACATCGTGCGCCAGACAATCAGAGAGATAGGATATGTTCGGGCGAAGTACGGGTTTGATGCGGAAACGTGCGCTGTCATCACATCGGTCCATTCCCAGTCGCCTGATATTGCCATGGGCGTTGATACCGGCGGAGCCGGAGACCAGGGCCTGATGTTCGGGTATGCCTGCGACGAGACGCCGGAACTGATGCCCATGACCATTATGCTCGCCCATAAGCTTACCCGCCGCCTGTCCGAAGTGAGGAAGAAGGAGATCCTTCCCTATCTGAGGCCGGACGGGAAGTCCCAGGTGACCATCGAGTACCGGGACGGCAAACCCTATAGACTGCATACGATCGTGGTCTCGTCCCAGCACAGCCCCGATGTGAGCCTCAAACAGCTGCGCAAGGACATTATCGAAAAAGTGATTCTTCCCGTGATTCCGAAGAAGCTTCTGGACGAAAAATCCATTATCTATCACATCAATCCCACGGGCAGGTTCGTGACCGGCGGTCCCATGGGCGATACGGGCCTCACGGGCCGCAAAATTATCGTTGACACCTACGGCGGCGTGGGCAGCCACGGCGGCGGTTGTTTCTCCGGCAAGGACCCGACGAAGGTTGATCGCTCCGCCTCCTACATGGCGCGTTATGTCGCGAAGAACATCGTTGCGTCAGGAATTGCCACGGAGTGCGAAGTACAGCTTGCCTATGCCATCGGTGTACCCGAGCCGGTCTCGATCCATGTGGACGATTTCGGGACCGGCCAGGTCGAGCATGACAAACTGGTCAAGATCATCAGAAAGAACTTTGACATGACGCCGAAAGGCATTGTGAAGACGCTGAACCTGAGACGACCTATATATAAAAAGACCGCGGCTTACGGCCACTTCGGCAGGACTGAGCCAGAGTTCACCTGGGAAAAAACGGACAAGGCCGCAAAGCTTAAAAAAGACGCGGGAGTGTAAGATCAGCTCATAGTTCGTAGCTGATAGCGAGACCCGCAAACCAAGAGCTACGAGCCATAAGCTACGAGCTATCCACCCCGTCGAGGGGCGCTGCAGCAGTCACCGAAAGGTGGGTCTGTCAGGCTCGATGGGCGGTTCAACAGTAACAACGGCGCCCATTCATTTAACTTGTGAATGGAGAGCGTTATGACCAAAGACTACGTTGTTGCAGACATCAAACTGGCCTCATGGGGCCGCAAAGAAATCGCCATCGCCGAAACTGAAATGCCCGGCCTGATGGCCATCCGCGCAGAATTCGCCAAGACGCAACCGCTGAAAGGCGCGCGCATCACAGGCAGCCTGCACATGACCATCCAGACCGCTGTGCTGATCGAGACGCTGAAAGCGCTCGGTGCGGAAGTGCGCTGGGCCTCGTGCAACATCTTCTCGACGCAAGACCACGCTGCGGCCGCCATCGCGGCCGACGGCATCCCGGTGTTCGCGGTCAAGGGCGAATCGCTGACCGATTACTGGGATTACACGCACCGCATCTTCGAATGGGCGGATGGCGGCTTGTCGAACATGATCCTGGACGACGGCGGCGATGCCACGCTGCTGCTGCACCTGGGTGCGCGCGCAGAAAAAGACGCATCGCTCATCAGCAAGCCGGGCTCGGAAGAAGAGACCTGCCTGTTCGCTTCGATCAAGGCCAAGCTGTCCATTGACAAAACCTGGTATTCCAAGCGCCTCGCCGCGATCAAGGGCGTGACCGAAGAAACCACCACCGGCGTGCATCGCCTGTATCAAATGCACGAACGCGGCGAACTGAAGTTCCCGGCGATCAACGTCAACGACTCCGTCACCAAGTCCAAGTTCGACAACCTGTACGGCTGCCGCGAATCGCTGGTTGACGGCATCAAACGCGCCACTGACGTGATGATCGCAGGCAAGGTTGCGCTGATCTGCGGTTACGGCGATGTGGGGAAAGGCTCGGCCCAGGCCATGCGCGCGCTGTCAGCGCAAGTGTGGGTGACCGAAGTCGACCCGATCTGCGCACTGCAAGCCGCAATGGAAGGCTTCCGCGTGGTCACCATGGAATACGCCGCCGACAAGGCCGATATTTTTGTGACCTGCACCGGCAACTACCACGTCATTACGCACGATCACATGGTGAAGATGAAGAACCAGGCCATCGTGTGCAACATCGGCCACTTCGACAACGAGATCGACGTCGCCTCGCTGGAAAAATACAAGTGGGAAGAGATCAAACCGCAAGTCGATCACATCATTTTCCCCGACGGCAAGCGCATCATTTTGCTTGCCAAGGGTCGCCTGGTGAATCTGGGTTGCGCCACCGGCCATCCGTCCTACGTGATGTCATCGTCGTTCGCGAACCAGACCCTCGCGCAGATCGAGTTGTTCACCCGCACCAAGGACTACCCGATTAACGTGTACACCTTGCCCAAGCATCTGGACGAAAAGGTCGCGCGTTTGCAACTGACCACGCTGAACGCGCAATTGAGCACTCTGACCGACCAGCAGGCCGCGTACATCGGCGTGCCCAAGCAAGGTCCGTACAAGTCGGAGCACTACCGCTACTAAGCGGGCTGTTATCAGCGTAACCTTGCGGCGGGGGCGGAACATTTCCATCCCCGTTTGTCTTATCGGTTAAGCCAGGAGTCAGATCACAGAGATCGGAAGTTTATTTTCTTCTGACTTCTGTATTCTGGCTTCTGGCTTCTTTTTTTATGAAAAACTACCTCAAAATCATCGTTGCCATGCTCATCTGGAGCACCTGGGGTCCCATGATCCGCTGGCTTGCGTTGCCGCCGGACGTCGTCTTGTTTTCCACGTCGT
>JAJXTW010000139.1 GCA_021783455.1 Nitrospirota bacterium
TGGCCCTGTCGCCCCAGCGAAATGCGCGACGGCAAGGCTTTCATCACTGAAGTCTGCACCATGTGCGGTTCCTGCGTGGAAGTCTGCGAGTTCAAAGCCATTGAGAGGATGGAAGAGGCGGCAGCGCCCGCGGCGGACCTCTCTGCGTACAAGGGCGTGTGGGTCTTTGCTGAACAGCATAAAGGGGATGTGGCCAGCGTCGCCCTTGAACTCCTCGGCGAGGGCCGGAAACTGGCCGACAAAAGGAAGACAAAGCTTTCCGCGGTCTTCATCGGCCACAACATCAAAAGCAAGACAAAAGACCTGATCGCCCATGGCGCCGACCTGGTCTACCTCGCCGATGATCCCGCGCTCAAGGATTTCAATGACGACTCCTATGCCGCGATCCTGACTACGCTCGCAAGGAAGCACAAGCCCGAAATCATCCTGGCGGGCGCGACGGCCATCGGCCGCTCCTTCTTTCCCAAGGTCGCCTCTTCCCTCTATACCGGCTTGACAGCTGATTGCACGGTCCTCGACATCGATGCCGAGACAGGCCATTTGCACCAGACGCGTCCTGCCTTCGGCGGGAACATCCTTGCCACCATCATGACGCCGAATCACCGTCCCCAGATGGCCACCGTACGGCACAAAGTCATGAAGCCGGCGCCGCGCAATGATTCACGTATCGGCGATATCATCGAAATACCGTACACGCAATCGGGGGACCTTCGCACGCGGGTCATCAAGACCATCGAGGAATTGGGCGAAACCGTAAACATCTGCGAAGCCGATATCATCGTGGCCGGCGGCCGCGGCCTCGGCAGCGCAAAAAACTTCCAGTTGATCGAAGAACTTGCCAAGGTGCTGGGCGGCGCTGTGGCAGCGACCCGGGGAGCCGTCGATGAAGGATGGATCCCCTACCCCCACCAGGTAGGCCAGACCGGCAAGACCGTCTGCCCCAAACTCTACATCGCCTGCGGCATCTCCGGCGCGATCCAGCATGTCGCCGGCATGCAGTCGTCGGAAGTGATCGTGGCCATTAACAGGGACCCCGATGCCCCCATCTTTAACGTCGCCACCTACGGCATTGTCGGCGACGTACACGAAGTCGTCCCGATCATGATCAAGAAAATCCGGGAAATGCGCGGATAAAAAAACAAAACAGGATAACCAAATTGACAGGGTCAACAAAATCAGATTTATTCTGTCATCCTGTCTAAAGGATTAGAGGTCTTTTTAGAATGAAAATCGCTTTTCTTTTTCCGGGCCAAGGCTCCCAGTATGTCGGCATGGCCAAGGAATTCATCGAGATTTTTCCGGAATCAAAAGAAGTGTTCGACATCGCCGGTGCTGCGCTTGGGCTTGATCTTGCTGAACTATGCATGAGCGGCCCTGTTGAGAAACTCAACATGACGGAGAACACCCAGCCGGCGATCCTTACCGCGAGCATCGCAATCCTGAGGCCTCTGGAGCGCAGAGGGTTAGCCGCGACAGCAGCCGCAGGCCACAGTCTTGGCGAATATACGGCGATCACCGCTGCTGATGGATTCGAGATCAAGGATGCCGTAACACTGGTCCGGAAGCGGGGACAATACATGCAGGAGGCCGTGCCCGCGGGCGTGGGGCTTATGGCCGCAATCCTCGGCATGGCCAGGCAGGACGTAGAAAAAACTTGCCTTGAAGCCGCTAAAAATGGTATAGTTGCCCCTGCAAATTACAACTCCCCGGGCCAGATCGTGATTGCCGGGGAGAAGGGCGCAGTGGAAAAGGCCATGGAACTTGCAAAGTCCGCAGGGGCAAAAAAAGCTATTCCCCTATCGGTAAGCGTTCCCTCGCACTGTGCCATGATGAAGGCTGCCGGCGAACGGCTCTCGCGGGAGCTTGAAAAGATAACGATCAAGGATCTGCGATTCCCGATCGTGAACAATGCCGATGCGAAGTTTCTCCGAACAGCGTCGGAGTTACGGCCGTCGCTTATAAAACAGATCAGCGCTCCCCTGTTCTGGGAGGACTCGATCACAACGATGGCGGCCGACGGATACGACACGTTCGTTGAGATCGGCCCCGGCAAAGTGCTTTCGGGTCTGGTCAAACGGATCGCCAAGGATGCAAAGGTTCTGAACGTTGAAGACCAGAAGAGCATGAACGAAACGCTGCAAGCGTTGGGACTGTAGAAAGAACAGGGGCAAGGGTCACGCAGCAAGGGAAAACCGCCGGAAACCCATGGCCCTTGACCCATGACCCTTTGAAGTCAAGGAGTGATCAATGAGTCTTAGCGGGAAAATAGCTCTCGTCACCGGCGCAGCCCAGGGCATTGGAAGGGACATCGCGCTTGCGCTCGCGACTGACGGGGCCGACGTCGCCATCTGCGATGTGAACCTCGACGCCGCACACAAGACCGCGGGAGACATTGAGGCCAAGGGCGGAAAATCGCTGGCCCTCAAGGCCAACGTGGCCGCTTCCGCAGACGTCATCGCCATGATCGACCAGGTGGTCGAGAAATTCGGCAGGATCGATATTCTGGTGAACAATGCCGGTATCACGCGGGACGGCCTCATCCTCCGCATGAAGGACGAGGACTGGGACCTGGTCTTGAGCATCAACCTGAAAGGCTCGTTCCTTTGCACCAAGGCAGCGCTCAAGTATATGTCCAAGCAGCGGGGCGGGACCATCATCAACATTGCTTCAATCGTCGGCGCCATGGGCAATGCGGGCCAGGCCAATTATGTCGCTTCCAAGGCCGGCCTCATTGGCCTGACCAAGACCATTGCCCGAGAATACGCGAACCGCGGCATCACGGCAAATGCCGTTGCACCGGGCTTTATCGATACGGCGATGACGCAGGCCCTGTCCGAGAACGTTCGGCAGGAGCTGGCGAAGCAAATCCCCATGGGCAAGCTCGGCACGCCTGAGGATGTTGCGAATGCGGTCCGGTTCCTCGCCTCCCCGTGGGCGTCTTACATCACCGGACAGGTGATTCACGTGAACGGCGGGATGTACATGTAGGTTTTAACGGAGTTCAGCGTACCAGGTACAGAACAGTCAATAAAAAATGAAAAGAACATAACCAGAGGAGGATAACAATGGCTGATGTAGAGGTAAAAGTAAAAAAGATCATATCTGAGCAGCTCGGCGTTCCCGAAGCGGACGTAAAGCCCGAAGCCTCATTCGTGAACGATCTCGGCGCGGATTCACTGGACACCGTGGAATTGGTAATGGCGCTCGAAGAGGAGTTTGGAGTCGAGATCCCCGATGAGGATGCCGAAAAGATCGGGACCGTCCAGAGCGCCATCGACTATATCAAGGCAAAAGCGAAATAACGGCGTTCGACGAGCAAGTCTTAGAAAGTCCTATACGTACGATAATTCCAAAAGCCAGAAGACCTCTTTCGCATACGCGGGAAAGGGTTTTTTGGCTTTTCGGATTTTTTACTCCGCTAGAGAAAGTCCCTAACGCCAGACGGAGGCTGATGTCCTTCTTTTACGTTTGTGATCTATCGTGACAATTTATCAGCCGATAGAGCGTTGTTCTCTAACAGAGTTTATCCAGGAGGTACCGTCGTTTGAAGAAAAGAGTTGTTGTCACCGGCGTCGGGATGATCACCCCGGTCGGCCTGGACACGGAGAAGAGTTGGGACGGTCTGATCAACGGCAGGTCCGGCATCGGCCCCATCACGCAGTTCGATGACAAAACCATCCCCACCCAGATCGCGGGGGAGATCCACGGCTTTGAGCCGGAAAAGTACATCGAACCCAAAGAGATCAAAAAAATGGATCGCTTCATCCACCTTGCGATCGCGGCGAGCCAAATGGCCATGGATTCCTCAGGGCTCAAGATCACGCCGGAGAACGCCGAGCGCGTCGGTGTTATCGTGAGCGCGGGCATTGGCGGCCTCCCGGCCATCGAGAAGTACCACAAAGTATATCTCGAGCGGGGCTTTCGCAAGATCACGCCGTTCTACATCCCCATGCTGATCATCAACGAGGCAGCGGGCAATATTTCCATGCGCTTTGGCGCCAAGGGACCCAACATCAGCATAGTCACCGCCTGCGCTACAGGCACCCATTCCATCGGCGACGCCTTCAAGTGGATACAGCGCGGCGATGCCGATGCCATGATCGCCGGCGGCACCGAATCCTGCATCTGCGTGACCGGGGTGGGCGGGTTCAACGCCATGAAGGCCCTTTCCACCCGGAACAGCGAGCCGCAGCGCGCAAGCCGCCCTTTTGACGCAGAACGAGATGGATTCATCATGGGTGAAGGTTCCGGTATCGTCGTCCTTGAAGAAATGGAATCCGCCTTAAAACGCGGCGCCCGCATCTATGCCGAGGTGCTCGGTTACGGCGCCTCGGGCGACGCCTATCATATAACGTCGCCGGCACCAAACGGCGAAGGGGCGGCACGGTGCATGGCCATGGCGATCAAGGACGCTGGAATAGCCCTGACGGATATGGGTTATATTAATGCCCACGGCACCTCGACAAAGTACGGCGACGAGCTTGAGAGCATCGCCATCAAAACCGTGTTCGGCGACCATGCCTACAAGATACCGATCAGTTCCACAAAGTCCATGACCGGCCATTTACTCGGCGCTGCCGGCGGCGTTGAGGCCGTGGTTTCGATTCTTGCCCTGGACCGCGGGGTCCTGCCGCCAACGATCAACCTTGAGAACCCCGATCCCGAGTGCGACCTGGACTACATCCCGAACACGGCGAGACAGATACAGGTGGACGTTGCTATGTCGAACTCCTTCGGGTTCGGCGGCACGAACGCCTGTCTGGTATTCAGACGATTCCGGAAATAAGATGCCTCCCCTTTCGGACATCCAGCAGCGGATCGGCCACCAGTTCAGAAACCAGGAACTCCTCGAGCGGGCGCTGACGCACAAGTCCTACGCGAATGAAAACCGCGTTCCTGCACACAACGAGCGGCTTGAATTCCTGGGGGACGCCGTTCTCGGTCTCGTCATCAGCGAATACCTCATGAGAACCTGCCCGGATTCAACGGAGGGGGACCTGTCGCGGCTCCGGGCTGCAGTGGTGAGCGAGCCGGCCCTTGCGTCCATCGCCCGCGAAATCGGGCTCGGCAGCTACCTGCTCCTCGGCAAGGGAGAAGAACAGACCGGGGGCAGGGACAAGGACTCGCTGCTCGCAAACACTCTTGAAGCACTGATCGCTTCCATCTATCTCGATGCGGGGACTGCCGCCGTCGAAACCTTTGTCCTCTTTTGATTCGAAGAAGCTATCAAAAAGACCTGCAACTCCCGCAGCACACTCGATTATAAAACCGAACTCCAGGAACTGTGCCAGGAGCGGCTGAAACAGCTCCCCGAATACCGTATCGCGTCAGAGACCGGCCCCGACCATCAGAAGCAGTTTGAAATCGAGCTTTTCATCAAAGGAGATGTCTACGGTCGCGGCGTCGGCAAAAACAAAAAGGAAGCCGAGCAGAAAGCAGCGAAAGAAGCGCTGGGGAAACTCACAACAGGAGATCAGGAGCCAGGAGCCGGAAGCCGGAAGTAATTTCTACCCCGCTCCGTTGTGCTCCTTTCTTGCCTACGTTTTCCTGCATCAATGCCATGATCATCCCATTCTTCATCCCCCATTCCGGCTGTCCACATCAGTGCGTATTTTGCAACCAGAAGAATATTATCGGCCAAAATCTCCCCGAAGATGTTGCCGCCATGCCGGACAAGATTAATTGCTACTTAAACCGGAATAATTCATCCGAGCCGGTCCAAATTGCGTTTTATGGAGGAAGTTTCACGGCTCTGCCGCTGGAAAAACAGAAAGCCTGTCTCGAAGCTGTCCGGCCCTTTATCCAGGCAGGACACATTCGGAACATCCGGCTTTCCACGCGGCCTGACTGCATCAGCACTGAGATCCTTTCTTTTTTAAAAGAGCACCACGTGTCCGTTGTCGAACTCGGCGCTCAATCCATGGAGGACAACGTACTGGCCCGGTCCGGCCGCGGGCACACGGCCGACGACACCACAAGAGCTGTCCGACTGCTCAGGGAACAGGGGTTTGCAATCGGGCTTCAGATCATGCCTGGACTGCCTGGAGATTCCGCTGAGCTCTTCCAACAGACCGTCGACCGGGTAATCGCTCTCAAACCGCACTTCGTCCGCATTTATCCCGCACTCGTGATCAAAGGCACGCCGCTCGAACACCTTTATACCAGCAGACAGTATACCCCGCTCGCGATTGATGAGGCCGTGGCTTTATGCTGCGACGCTGTCGTGAAATTCGAACTGGCGGGAATCGACGTGATAAGAATAGGCCTCCAGCCGACGGAAGAGCTCGAGAAGCCGGGCACCATCCTCGCAGGCCCCTATCACCCGGCATTCAGGCAGCTCGTTGATTCTTCAATTTTCCTCGATAAAATGAGGGCTGCACTGAAAGAAAAACCTTGCCGAAATGATGCCGCGGTGTTTGCGGTCAATCCGCGGGACGTGTCTGCCGCCATAGGCCAGCAGGGTAAAAACAGAGAAACACTGCAAAGGGAATTCAGACTGGAGAAAATCAGTATTGTGGCAGATCCAAACGTCGGAAGGGGAGATGGGCCAAAGCTCTCAGCAACCTGATGAAATGCCCCCTGCCGTTATAACGGGCTGCCCCGGCAGGACGCCGCAGATCATTCCGGCAATCCGGTCAGACCTGCTCCACGACAAGCCGGTTCTTAGCAAGAGACACCTCGCGTATTTCTCCCAGCACTTTCTTTTCTTCTCCGAAGAGGTTTCGGAGAGTCACCTCGCCATGGTCCGCTCGAATGAGATTGACCGATTCAAGCAGCAGCTCTTCTTTATCGTTCTTTTTCAAATACGCCTTTAAATCACACACGTCTTATTCCCATCCCTTCCCTATCTGCGACTCTGAAATAAAAAACCCGCCGTCTTGTCAAACAGCGGGATACTTGCGTACAATCGCGTTCATGCCATCGGGAGGAGCTGCCCATCGCGAGATATCTTTCTTCTGTATCGTTCCCCGGCATTCAGCGATATAAGTGATGGTACCGCACACCGGCTTGTTTTTTGAACTGGTCGTTTGACGCTGCTTTCTTGTTTTGCTTGCAACAAGCTTCATTGGATCCCACTGTATTTTGACGATTCACCCAACGAACATTCACATCTGATTCTTTATATATCATAACTTCACCGGAAAGGCAAGGACAATCGCGGAAGAGTCCTGCGACCGCCTCTCTCGCCGTCAATTCGGTGCATCGAATCACGTCAGTGTCACGACACGCGTCCGAACATGCCAAGAGCCAACGATGGCAGCGAGCACAGTCGCTCCCCTCTTTCAGATCGAACGCCTTCTGCCCGTTATGCGATAATAAAATCTTTGCGGCTTACCGGGCGCTACTTTCTATTTTCAGGGGGCCAAAGGTGTATTGGTATGCGAGGTATGCTGAAAGCTTGTTCTCGCCGCTGAGATCCCATCCAGACACAGCTTCTCTGCATAGAGGATAAAAAAGAGACAAACCTGGCGAGTGATTATGTCATCGCTGATGATGTGGACCGCCTGACTCCTCCAGAACCCGGTTCATAGCTTCCTTGCAACGGAGAGATTTCCGATCGCAGTTACCACGGATAAACGCTGACATATGTCATTTCGCCCGGGATCAAAGGCAGTTTCAGAGACCTCGTTTT
>JAJXTW010000008.1 GCA_021783455.1 Nitrospirota bacterium
GGGTGCCGGTGATGACCGTGCCGCACCCATTCATGGTGCACACGCGGTAGCAGGGTAGGCGCAGCATTTCGTTGGAGGAGTTTGGAGCAACGTCGTTCGAAAGTTTTGCGAGCTCCTGCACGAGCGTTTGCAGGTTCTCTCCTGTCTTGGACGAGACGGGAACGATGGGGGACTTTTCCAGGAAGGTGCCTTTGACGAAGTCGCGCACCTCGTCCTGCACCAGAGCAAGCCAGTCCTTTTCCACCATGTCCATCTTGGTAAGGACGATGATGCCCTTCTTCACCTGGAGGAGATCGCAGATGGCCAGGTGCTCGCGGGTCTGGGGCATGATGCCCTCGTCGGCCGCGATCACGAGCATCACGATGTCGATGCCTCCCACGCCGGCGAGCATGTTCTTGATGAGGCCTTCATGGCCGGGAACGTCCACGATTCCGAGGCGGTTGCCTCCGGGCAGGTCGAGGGAAGCGAACCCGAGATCCAGGGTTATGCCCCGTTCTTTTTCTTCCTTAAGACGATCAGGGTCCGTGCCGGTCAAGGCCTTGACGAGGGTCGATTTTCCGTGGTCGATATGTCCGGCTGTGCCGAGGATGATGTATTTCATGGGATAATTAATTGCGCCACGGAGGCACGGAGACACGGAGAATGCATGTAGAAAAAGGAGGGTAAGTAGTAAGAGAAAAGAATACTCTGATTTTTTGATCTTCCCGCGGTCTTATGATCGTATTATCCCCTTGTTTTTCTCTGCGTCTCTGTGTCTTTGTGGCTGACCTCATATAATGATTACTTTCTTTACTGCTTCCACTATCTTCCCGATCTCTTCGTCATTCAGCGTCCGTGGATCGAAGATGACCATGCCTTCCTTGATGCGCGCGATGATGTGCGGCTTGCCGAGGCGGAGTCGGGATTCGATCTGGTTTGCGCTCAATTGCCCGTGCCGGATGCAGACGGTTTTGGTCGGGAAAATGCCCGTGGGAAGAGCGCCGCCTCCGCTCTGGGACGTGTCGTCCTGAATGGTTATCGACAGTTCTTTATTGTCTCTGTCTTTGAAGCCGTCAGCCATGAGCCTGGCTTTTCGCTCTATCTCGCTTAAGGGTTGGGTCAGCATCCAGAGCGTGGGAATTTCTTTTGCGGCCTTGTCGGGGTCAAGGTACTGACCGAGCGTTGCGTCGAGCGCGGCCAGGGTGAGCTTATCGATCCTGAGCGCCCGGGCAAGGGGATTGGACCTGATCGGATCGAGGTAAGCTTTTTTGCCGAGGATCATGCCGGCCTGCGGCCCGCCCAGAAGTTTGTCACCGCTGAAGGTGAGAACGTCGACGCCGGAATCGATTGCCTGCTTGACCGTGGGTTCACCCGCGCCCCCGTAGGTCGACAGATCGATGAAACTGCCGCTGCCCAGGTCCCACATGACGGGGATCTTGTTTTTCCTGCCGAGCTTCACAAGCTCTTCCGAAGGGACCTCTTTCGTGAATCCGACGATTTTATAGTTGCTCGTATGGACCTTCAGGATCAGGCCGGTGTTCTCATTGATCGCTTTTTCGTAGTCTTTGAGGTGGGTCTTGTTCGTGGTGCCCACTTCGCGCAGGATCGCTCCGCTCCGCTCCATTACGTCCGGTACGCGGAACGAGCCACCGATCTCCACGAGCTCGCCGCGGGACACAATGACTTCCTTGCCGCGCGCAAGGGTGTTGAGGCAGAGCAGCACTGCCGCCGCGTTGTTGTTCACGGCGGTGGCGGCCTCGACGCCGGTCAGACGCGTGAGCATGCCTTCCACGTGAACGTGTCGCTTGCCGCGCCCGCCCGCGGCGATGTCGTATTCGAGATTCGAGTAGCTGCGGCTTATTTCAACGACGCGTTGGATCGCTTTTTCAGACAAAGGGGAACGGCCGAGGTTCGTGTGCACGATGACGCCCGTCGCGTTAATAACGGGACGAAGGCTCGGTTCCGAAAGTTCGTGAAGCACGGTTTCGGCCTGATCGAGGACCGCGGAGAGAGCGACGGTCTCCCGGTCCTCTCCTTTCTCCGCTGACTGAAGGATGGCCTTTCGTTGTTTGTCGATTGCGGTCCTGACGGCTTCGAGGACCAGGACCCGCGGGTGGGTTTCAAGCCACTGTTTGGCCCTCTTCTCCTTCAGGATCTCGTCAACCGAGGGCAGTTGTCTCAGCAGTTCCTTCATATGGTTGATAAGATAACATAGGTCATGGGCAATTTCAACAGGACATTTCCCTGCCGGTTTTGCGTTTCCTTTCCCTTTTACTCTTGACATCCAGTGCATAATATGTCAATTTTACTGCCAGAGAGTACCTGATTATCCTTTGCCCGCGACATCCCGCGTTTTTTCTGTTCCACGCGTAACGCTGCTGAAGACATGCAAAAGAACTCGAATCCTGATCGCTACGAGGTGCTCATGAAGAGACGGACATTTATCAAGGGGGCTGCTGCTGCGGGAGCTCTGTTTGTGGCCGGAGAGGTGTTCATTCCCTTTGCCGAAGCTGCGGCGATTCCCAAGTTCAGCTTCGCTCACATCACGGATTTGCATCTCGATGTGAACGGCGAGAGCAACTGGCAGTACCGGGAGAAGAGCGTCGCCCTGTTCATCGCTGCGCTCCGGCAGCTCCCCCGGTTGCCGAAGCTGAATTTTGTCGTGTTCGGCGGCGATCAAATCCACTACGGCCCGAATGACAAGGCGTCCCTCGACGTGTTCCAGCAATGGACGGCCCATCTCAACATGCCCTACTACATCCTGCTCGGCAACACCGAGGTCTCTCCGGTGAGCGGGGTTTCCAAACTGGGACGGGAGGAGTATCTCAAGGTATGGAGCGGGAAGGGGCTCAGGCCCGGGAACTCGTCGTGGACCTTCGATCCTGTGCGCGGGGTGACCGTCATCGGTCTTGACGTCACGGCCGAGGGAAAACCCTACGGGGAAGTGGGGCCCACCCGCCTCAAATGGCTTGATGAAACGCTCAAGGCAAACAAGGGGAAAAAGCTGGTCATCGTCTTTACGCACCAGCTGCTCGTGCCCACAACGCCGAAAGACTCGACTCCGGATTGGTCGCTCTGGATGGTGAAGAATCACGAGAAGGTCCGTGCCGTTCTGGAAAGGTATCCGAACGTCCGGCTCGTGGTCTCGGGCCACCACCACGTGTCGAAGGTGGCTACCGAGGGCAGGATCACCTATGTCGCCGATCCCGCGGTGGTCACCTATCCTTGTTCGTTCAGGTCCTATACGGTAACCCGGGAGGGCATTCACCTGAGAAATGTGGATCTCGAGGACAAGGCACTGGTGAACAAAGCGCGCGAACTGCTCGTGACCGATCCGTTTGCCAAGATGTACGATTTGGCCGAACCCCAGAAGGCGGCCGATTACTGTGCAGGGTTGACGGCGAAGGACCGAGAAACGACGCTCAAGCTGTAACCTGAGGAGAGGTAGTCCGTTGTAAATGAAACTCCTAACAGCATCTTAATGATAAAAGAAGTCAAACACTTCACTATTAATTGAATTATATCGCGCCCGGCAGGCCTTTTGGCCTGCCTTTTTTTTCGGCAACCGGATCGGCATGTAACGCACCTAATCTTCGGCAGGCAATGAAAAATCGATCCGCTTCCTGGCTGTATCAACCCGGTCCACCCGCACTCTGATCGCGTCGCCGATACGGTAGGCGCACTTTCTCCGCTCCCCGCGCAAACAGTGCAGTTTCTCCACGTAATGATAGTAGTCGTCGGTCAACGTCGATACGTGGACCAGCCCTTCTACAAACAGGTCTCGGAGCTGGACGAAAAACCCGAACTGCACCACGCCGGTGATGATGCCGTCGAATACCTCGCCGACCTTGTCTTCCATGAATCTGAGCTTCAGCATGGTGATGACGTCGCGTTCCGCTTCCATGGCCTTGCGCTCGCGCTGCGAACAATGGATCGCGGACTCGGGCAGGGCCGCGGCAAGTTTTTCGACGTAGACCTCGTCCTTCAACTTGCCCCGCATATCGGCTTTCAGGACGCGGTGCACGATGAGGTCGGGATAGCGCCGGATGGGCGAGGTGAAGTGCGTGTAGGTCTCGGCAGCGAGGCCGAAGTGGCCGACGTTCTCATGGGAATACCGCGCCTGTTTCATGGTGCGGAGCAGCACGGTGTTGATGAGTGTTTCTTCCGGAGAACCCTTGGCCTTGGCCAGCGCCTTCTGCAAATGCAGGGGCTTGACTTTTTTCACCGTGGGAAGGGAAATGCCGAGCGTGGCGAGGAACTCCACGAGATCGGTCAGTTTCTCCTCGTCGGGCTCTTCATGGATGCGGTAGATGAACGGCGCCTTCTTGTTCTCGATGTGCCGGGCCACGGTTTCGTTCGCGGCAAGCATGAACTCTTCGATGATCTGGTGCGCCATATTGCGCTCTGCCCTGATGATCTCGGTCATGCGTCCCTGGAGGTCGAGCACGATCTCGGGTTCGGGCAAATCGAAGTCGATGCTGCCGCGCTTGGACCGCTTCGTGCGAAGGACATTCATCAGCTCTTCCATGAGTTCGAACTCGGCGAGCAGGGCGCTGTAGCGTTTCCGCTGCGCCGGGTTGCGGTCCACGAGGATTTCGCGCACCGCGGTGTAGGTCATGCGCTCGTTGCTGTTGATGATGCTTTCGTAGATGTCGTAGCGCAGGATATCGCCGGAGGCCGCTATGTCCATTTCGCAGGTGAGGGTAAGCCGGTCCACGTTCGGATTCAGGCTGCAGATCCCGTTCGAAAGCTGCATGGGCAGCATGGGGATGACCCGGTCGGGCAGATAGACGCTCGTGCCGCGCAAATAGGCTTCTTCGTCCAGCAGGGTTTTTTCCTTTACATACTGGGCAACGTCGGCGATGTGGACCCAGAGCCGGTAGCCGCCCTTGATCCGTTCGATAGAGATCGCGTCATCGAAGTCGCGCGCTTTTTCTCCGTCAATAGTCACCGTGGGCAGGTCCCTGAGGTCCTTCCTGCTTTTCCGCATTACGGGGCTGACCTGCTGGGGAATTTCGTCGGCCTCCTGGAGCGCGGCGGTCGAGAACTGCGTGGGGAGTTCGTACTGCTCGATGATGAGCTCGGAATCGATGCCCGGCGAACCGGGTTTGCCGATGACTTTGACGATCCTGCCCTCGGGCGGCCTGCCGCGCATGGGGTAGGCGATGATCTCGGCGGACACGATGTCGCCGGGTTTGGCGTCGCCAACGTGCTCGCGGCTTATGATGAGGTCCTGAGTGAGCCGCGTATCAAAGGGTGTAACGAACCCGAAGCCGCCCGTTTTGGGGTCCGGCAGTTCGTAGGTCCCGACCACCCTGGTCTGGGCGCGCTCGAGGATCCGGACAACCATGCCTTCCCGCTTGCCTTCGGTCTTTTTCTTCCCCACCGGCGGCGTGACGCGGACAACGACCTTATCGCCGTTCATGGCATCGAGCTTGCTCCGCGCGGAGATATAGACGTCGGTTTTGCCCTTTTTCTCCGGGATCACGAACCCGTAGCCCTGGGGGTGGGCCTGGAAGATGCCCGTCTCGAGGTCCATCTTCTCCGGCAGGCCGTAGCGGTTTCCGCGTGTCTTGATGATCTCGCCGGACAGGACCAGGTCATTCAGCACCTTCTTGAGCTCGCGGCGGTCATCGGCAGTGAGCCTGAGCTGACGCATGAGTTCGCGCACGAGCATGGGCTTGCCGGTCTTGGCTTTGATCAATTCTGCAATCTGTTTATGGGTGTATTTCATATTTTTTAGCTTACTTTATCCTCAGTAATTTTCCTGTTGCTTCTGCGATTACGACCGGACCCCGCTCGATCTTTGCTTCGGCCTGGATCAGTTTCCTGGCCTCTTGTATCAGTTTACCAGAAACGACCAACTCCTGGCCGGGAATTGCAGGGGCTTTGAACTTGACCGTTATTTCCGCCGTTACGGCGGGGATGCCGAGGCTGAAGGCAAGCTTTGCCATGGCTTCGTCGAGGAGGGATGAGAGGATGCCGCCGTGGACGATTCCTTCGTAGCCCTGGTGGAGGTCGGCCGGAATGAATAGAGCTTTGATGGTACGTGCGTCTTTGTCTATCTCAAAGTCAACGTTAAGACCAATAGGATTTTTTGTGCCGCATACGTAGCAGCGCTGGTTGTCGCGGAGTCGGGTCATAATTGAATAAGCATAGAGCGGAAAGCACGGAGCATGGGGTAAAAGCTAAGGGGCCAGGGCAGTATATTTTTTCTCTCTGCGCTTTGCTCTCTGCCCTTTGCCATCCTGGATTCGCTTGTAACTCCCACTTGTTGTCAGTATAATATAAAAAATGTCATTTGACAAACGAATAACGATTACTTTGGAGCAATTGCAGTCCATCGGGATACTTGACGCGCCGCAGGCAATCAAAAACATGGATCTGCTGCAAGCGGAACTGGGTCCGGATGGTTTTGCCGGGCTTCTGCAGGCGATGCTCCGCGAACTTTCGACTGCCGCTGATCCGGATCTGGCATTAAACAACTTCGAACGCTTTGTAGGCTCGCTCCGAGATGTTTCGAACTTCGTTTCGCTCTGCCTCCTCCGGCACGACATTCTTCGGTCTCTTCTCACCATCTTCGGCGCGAGCCGCTTCCTGTCCACGTTTCTTGTCACTGCTGCGGAAGAGAATCTGGTGTCCCTTGGAGTTTCCGATTATCTTGATCATTCCGCGGGCCAGGAGGCCATGACCAGGCGGCTTGCCTCCCTGGTTGCGAAAGAGCGTGACGATGCCGGTTTCTACCGGGCCTTGCGTGTTTTCCGGAAACAGGAAATGCTCAGGATCGGCCTCAGGGACCTGCTGGCCAAGGCCGACCTTCAGGAAATCGTGGGTGAATTGTCGGACCTTGCGGAGGTCTGTCTCCAACAGGCTTATGACCGGGCCGACGCGGATCTCGCAAAACGATACGGAAGGCCGGTCAATGAACGTCCTGACGGGACGGTTGCCCTGGCGGGCTTTGCGGTCATTGCCATGGGAAAGCTCGGCGGGCGGGAGCTGAACTTCAGCTCCGATGTGGACCTTATGTACGTCTACTCAGCGGACGGAGAGACGGAAGGCATACGGAATGACGACGGCACGACAGCGAACCGGATCACGAATCACCAGTATTTTATCAAGCTCGCGGAAAAATTGAGCGCGGCGATCGGCCAGAAGACCGAGGATGGGTTCGTGTTCCGCGTCGATCTCCGGCTGCGGCCCGAGGGCCAGAGCGGGCCGCTGGCGCAGAGCCTTGGCGGGTATGAGATTTACTACGAATCATGGGGCCAGACCTGGGAGCGTTCCGCGCTGATCAAGGCCAGGCCTGCGGCGGGCGATGAAGGAGTGGGCAGGGAGTTTATGGAGCGGATAGCTCCCTTCGTGTACCGGAAATACCTCGATTACGGCGCCATCGCCGAGATCGGCGACATGAAACAGAAGATCAACAAGGATGTGGAACAGAAGGGGAGGACGCACCGGGACGTCAAGCTGGGCTATGGAGGCATCCGTGAGATTGAGTTCGTGATCCAGGCGCTTCAGCTCATTTACGCCGGGCGGGACCGGACCCTGCGCGAGAAGAACGCTCTCAAAGCCCTCCACAGGCTTTCGCAAAAGGGATTGATAACCTATCAGGAACACGAAACCCTTTCGAAGGCCTATATATTTCTTCGCACGGTCGAACACCGCATCCAGATCGCGGACGATCTCCAGACACAGACGCTGCCCGCTGACGAGCGCGAACTGCGGGCGCTTGCCCGGCGAACAGGTTATCTCGAACAGGGCAAGGAGGCGGAGCACCTGCTCAGCGATTACAGCGATCATACGCGGAAGGTCCGGAACATTTACGACGATCTCTTTGCCTTTACGGGAGAAGAGGGAACTCCTGTATCGCCGCTCAAGGACTATTCAATGCTCCTTGATCCCGATACAACCGAGCAGGAGGCGGTCACGGTCCTGGGGCGGCTCGGTTTCAGCGATCCCGGCAGGGCATACCGGAACCTCCTGTTCCTCCGCGAAGGACCGGCTTTTGTCCACCAGACCCCCCGCAGCCGCAAGCTCTTCCATGAGATCTTTCCCCGGCTGTTCGGGGAAATCGTCGCGTCTCCGGACCCCGATGCCGCGCTTAACCGTTGCGAGTCGTTTCTCGCGGCCCAGGGCTCCTGGGAGGCCTTCCAGTCCCTGGTGAAGATCGACGCATCCTCGATCAGCGTACTGGTTGCCGTCTTTGCGAACAGCGAGTATTTGTCGAGAATGCTGGTCAGCAGGCCGCACTTTCTCCAGAACCTGATCGAGGCCCGGAAAATGTCCTATGCCGGGACGTGCGCGAAATTTACGCGGGAACTGAGCGACGCCCTTGAGCATGCCGTTGACCTTACGGAAAAACTTGACGCCCTCAGGAGGTTCAAACACCAGGAGGAGCTTCGGATCGGCATGGCCGACCTCCTTGCAAACGCGAAGCTGGCAACGATATCCCATGACCTGTCGAAACTCGCGGAAGTCTGTCTCGATGCGGCCCTCAGCCTGTCGGCTGCGGAAACAGCAAAACGATACGGGGCCCGCGGCTCCCTTGCCGGACTCACCGTCATCGGCGCGGGCAAACTCGGCGGCAGGGAGCTGACCTACGGGTCGGACCTCGATATCCTTTTCGTTTATTCCGAGTCCGGCGCAGCAGCGCCGCCCGCGGGACTCACGGTGTTCGAGTATTTCAGCAAGGTGGCGGAGAAGACGATTTCTTATTTGTCAACACTCACGCGGGAGGGTTTCGTGTTTCGTGTGGATACGAGGCTGCGGCCCACGGGTTCCAAGGGGCCGCTGGTGCAAAGCATGGAAGCCTTCAAGCATTACTACGCATCGGAAGCCGAAACCTGGGAGCTCCAGGCTTTGCTCCGCGCCCGGTGCGTTGCAGGCGATCGCATCGTGGGAGCGGAATTTATTTCATCCATCCAGGAAATTATCTATCGCAAGCAGGACCGGGCATTGCTGGCCCGCGACATTATCGTTATGCGAAAAAAAATGGAAGAGGAGGTGGGCAAGGAGAGCCCGGTTCAGTATAACATCAAACAGGGGACGGGAGGAATCGTTGACATCGAGTTTCTGGTCCAGTACCTGCAGCTTCTCTACGGACGGGATTGCCGATGGGTACGGGTCCCCGGCACGTATAATGCTCTTCGTGCCCTTCACAAGCGCAGACTTCTGACCGCCGACTCCTACGAGGTCCTGCGGAGAGCATACCTCTTCATGCGTCAGCTTGAGAGCAGGATGCGGATCGTCTCGAACCAGGCCACGAGCGAACTCAGCAGGGATCCGGAAAAGCTTCAGCCTATTGCACGTCGTATGGGGTACTCAGACGACGGTTCTTCATCCGGTAAAAAGCTTTTACAAGATTATGAACTGCTCAGCAGACAGGTCAGGATCATTTTTGACATGTTTTTAAAGTAAAAGCCCGCCTTTTTCATCCAGTCACAAGTAATTTTAGTGCATTTTTTCAATATATTACCAGCTTAATTTCATGTTCAACAATATTTTTCTTGACAACTTCTCCGTCATTATAATAACATAACCTGCTGTACAAATATGAAACGTTTGGATTGCATAATGCAATAGCTGCCGTAAAGCTACGTAAATTTTCGTTATATCACTGTTCCAGTTATCAATAGCCTTATATATATAGGAGGGAAGAATAAAAGATGCTACATCGCTATTCAAGTGTCATAACCCTGGTATTAATCATGGTGACCGCGCTTTTCATGCCTCAGGTTTCTTTTGCTGCTGATGCGGTCCCGGCAGCAATGGCGCCTGCGGAAGGAGATCACGTCGAATCGCACGGAGCGCCCGCGGCGCCGGTATCAACCACGCCATGGTGGATCTGGCCTCTTTCGTTATTTATCGTTACCTTCATCCTCGGCATTCTTGCCGTGCTCGGCGGCGTTGGCGGCGGGGTGCTGTACGTGCCGATTATCGGCGGTTTTTTCCCGTTCAATATTGACTTCGTAAGAGGAGCGGGTCTGCTCGTGGCGCTCGCGGGAGCTCTTGCGGCTGGCCCCGGCCTGCTGAAAAGGAACCTGGCAAGTCTTCGCTTGGCGCTGCCGGTGGCGCTTATCGCTTCGGCCGCGGCGATTGTCGGCGCCATGATCGGCCTTGCGCTCAAGCCGAATGTGGTGAATACGCTTCTGGGCGCAACGATCCTGTTCATCGTGATCATCATGGCTACGGCGAAGAAATCCGACTTCCCCATTGTGCCGAAGCCGGACAATCTTTCTCAGAGCCTCGGGATCATGGGCATCTATCGCGAAGAGTCGCTCGGCAAGGACGTTGAATGGACCGTCCATAAGACATTGCCGGGTCTGTTGTTGTTCATCGTGATCGGCAGCATGGCCGGTATGTTCGGCCTCGGCGCGGGCTGGGCGAACGTGCCGGTGCTGAACCTGCTCATGGGCGCGCCGCTCAAGATCTCGGTTGCCACGAGCAAGTTCCTGCTCTCGATCACCGATACGTCGGCTGCCTGGGTCTACCTGAACCAGGGTGCGGTATTGCCCATGATCGTGGTGCCGTCTCTCGTAGGCATCATGCTCGGCTCCATCGTGGGTGTCAAGATCCTCGCCAAGGCAAAACCCAAGGCGATCAAGTGGATGGTCATCGGCCTTCTGCTCTTTGCAGGACTCAGGTCCCTGCTCAAGGGACTGGGAATCTGGCCATAGGAGGAGAGAAAAATGGCGAACGAAAAAACCAAGGCATCAGAAGAACAGCTTGCATACGCAAAGGTGCTTAACAGGGGAATGTGGTTCGGGCTCGCGCTGCTCGTAATCACCTTCTTTGTTTATATATCAGGAGTGCTCCCGACCTACGTGCCGATCAATGATCTGCCGAAGTATTGGACCATGAGGGTCCATGATTTCAACGTCGCCCTGAACGCGCCCACAGGATGGCACTGGACCGCACTGGTGGGGAAGGGTGACTACCTGAACTTCGTCGGCATCGCTATCCTCTCGGGGCTCACCATTTTGTGCTACCTGGTGATCCTGCCGATCCTTGC
This sequence comes from Nitrospirota bacterium, assembly GCA_021783455.1. Classification (GTDB taxonomy): domain Bacteria; phylum Nitrospirota; class UBA9217; order UBA9217; family UBA9217; genus JAJYKN01. Next base: position 10,991 of record JAJXTW010000008.1, read on the forward strand.
CCGGAAGAAGGACACCGCCTATGTAGTAATAGCGATCGTTGAAGTCCTGGTGCTGGCTCTTGCGGCGAGCGGCCTGCTCAAGGTCGGCGGACATTAAGCGGGCAAGACAGCGACGAACGACACCCATCCGATCGGGCGGCTGAAAAGCCGCCCTTTCTGTTTGACAGCGGTACAAATCATGTTTGCGCTACGAGCGCCTGTCTCTGGCGGAACTGCCAAAAATATTTGACACCCTATGTTGTCTGGAATATAATCATGAAAATAACAATTGTGGCGGACTGACGCGCCCGGAAGCAGCGACAACGGTACCTGTTTCGGGAAAGTAGGCTGGCGAAGAGCATTTTGTAAAAAGATGCTTGTGCCGGCCTTTTTTATTTTCTTCTCTCAGGGGAGGATGTTCATGGAAGTTTCGGAATTTTTTCTCAAGTTGTTAGTGATCCTGCTTTCTGCGAAGCTGTTTGCTGAAATATTCAGCAGGTTGAGCATTCCTTCGGTTTTGGGTGAGGTCGTTGCGGGACTCATTATCGGGCCCAGTGTTCTGGGTTTTGTGTCTCCCGAAGCCACCTTGCACCTGATCGCTGAGATCGGCATTTTGCTGCTCCTGTTCGAGGTGGGACTCGAGACGGACGTCGGTCAACTGGTGAAGGAAGGGGTCCGGTCCACGCTTGTAGCAGTGACGGGCGTGGCCGTTCCCGCGGCGCTGGGGTTTTGGGTTTCCTACTCCTGGTTCGGGATGTCGCTGATACCGTCACTTTTCGTGGGCGGGACCATTGTTGCCACGAGTATCGGCATCACCGTGCGGGTGCTGAAGGACCTGAACCGGCACAATACGCGGATGGCGCGGATCGTGCTGGGCGCCGCAGTGCTGGACGACGTTATCGGAGTCGTCGTGCTTGCGGTGCTCTATGACTTTGCGGTAAAAGGAACGGTGAGCATTCCAGCCACAATGCGGATACTTGTCTTCATCTGCGCCTTTCTCCTGCTCGCCCCGGTGCTGGCAAAACTTTTCGTCCCGCTTATGGCCAAACTGGCGTCATCCGGAAGGACGAAGGGAATGCTTCCCACGCTCATCATTTCGCTGATTCTGGGGCTTGCGGTCATCTCCCACAAGGTGGGAGCGCCGGAGATCCTCGGATCTTTTGCCGCGGGAATTGCCCTGGCACGGCGCTTCTTCCTTCCCCTGAGAGCGAGCATCGACCATTATAGCCGTCAGCTTGCGGAGAAGATCGAGGAGAGCATGACGCCTATCATCGATCTTTTCGTTCCGGTATTTTTCGTTATGGTGGGGGTCTCCATCAACCTGCGCGCGATCGACATGTCCTCGGCTTCGTTCTGGGCCTTTGCCGGGACCCTGGCCGCTGTCGCCGTGGTCAGCAAGATGGTCAGCGGCATTTGGGCCCAGGGCGGCTTTCGTGAGAAGCTCTCAACAGGCATAGCCATGGTTCCGCGGGGCGAGGTGGGACTGATCTTTGCCGAGGTGGGAAAACGGAGCAGGATTTTTGACGATGCAGCCTATGCTGTGGTAGTATTCGTTGTGGCCCTCACGACCCTGTTTGCTCCATTGGCAATGCGTCTCATGATGAGTAAGGACAAGGATGGTGAATAAGGTATGGTTTTGAACCAGGTGTTCGCATGAACCTACGAGACATTGGACATGGCGGTTATCCTCACGGTATCGCCATGGTGAGCCTCACCTATCGACTCGGGAAAAAGGCGTTTCTGCGGCTCAACCGGGACGCAGTGACATTGATCCCGTATGCACTGCGGGGCAGAGGATGACAGCCAGTTTGATCATTATAACCGACCTGGACGGGACCCTTCTCCATCCAAAAACTTACTCATTCGCGGAGGCGCAGCCGGCGTTACACCTGGTACAGGAGCGCGGCATACCTCTTATTCTCTGTTCCAGTAAAACGCGGGCGGAGCTGGAGGTTTGCCGCGATCGCCTCGGCAATCAACATCCCTTCATTTCGGAAAATGGAGGAGGAATATTCATTCCCGAGGGCTACTTCCCCTTCCCCGTGGAAGGTGAAAAGTGCAACGGGTACCGGGTCATAACCCTCGGCCTGCCTTACGCCGACATTCGCGCCCATTTCGCCCGTATCCGAAACGAGCTGGGGATCAATGCGACCGGTTTCGGGGATATGACGCCTGATGAGGTCGCAGCGTTGACCGGCCTTACGCGGGACGAAGCGGTTCTTGCTCAGCGCAGGGAGTTTGACGAGCCCTTTATTTTTAACGGCGGCTACGATGAACGGCTGCTGCAGGCCATTGAAGCCGCAGGCCTGCGATGGACCCAGGGCCGATTTTTTCATATCATGGGGAAACATCACAAAGGCGCAGCGGCGCATATTCTCCGCAGCCTGTTTGAACGATCGCTCGGTTCGGTTTCCATGATCGGCCTGGGAGACAGTCTGAATGATCTTCCTTTTCTCCTTGAGGTGGATACACCGGTCCTCATACGAAGGGAAGACGGCAGTCACGATCCGAGGATCAATATCCCGGGTCTCTATCGGACGAATAAGGCCGGCCCGGCCGGATGGAATGAGGCTGTGCTAAAATTACTTGGAACGGACACCTAGGCGCGTTATCAGGACGGAGGCTGACATCGACAGCAGGAGCACTCAAAACCGGAACCTGATCGACATTTTCAATGCCGCGCTCGCAGCAGTCGATCCCTACCATGCGGTGAGCAGTGCCATGAAGATCGAGAACAGCAGGCTCCATGTTGCCGGGGCTGCCTATGACCTCGATGCCTTCAACCGCATCATCGTCGTCGGCGCGGGGAAGGCAACGGCGCGCATGGCATTGGCGGCTGAAGACGCGCTCGGCAGCAGGATTTCCGAAGGGCTCATCATTGTGAAGGAAGGCCATACTTCGCTGCTCCGGACCATCAAACAGGCGGAGGCTTCCCACCCCGTCCCCAATGAAGCGGGGGTTGAAGGAACGAAGAGGGTGCTTGATATGGTGCGGCTGGCCGACGAAAAAACCCTGGTCATCTGCCTTCTCTCAGGCGGAGCTTCCGCGCTGCTTGTGGCGCCTGTGAACGGAGTAACGCTGGCGGAAAAACAGGAAGTGACGACTCTTCTCTTGAAGGCGGGCGCCTCCATCAACGAGCTGAATGCCGTGCGCAAGCATCTCTCCGCTGTCAAGGGAGGGAGATTCGCTAAAACAGGATGTCCCGCGCAGATCGTCACGATGATCCTCTCCGACGTGATCGGCGATAAGCTTGACGTGATCGCATCGGGGCCGACGGCGCGCGACAGTACGACCTTTGCCGATGCCGTTTCGGTGATCGGGAAATACGGACTAAAAGAAAAAATGCCGGCCCGGCTAATGGCGTTTCTGGCACGCGGAGTGGACGGGCAGGAACCGGAGACCGTGAAAAGCGGCGATTCCTGCCTGCACAAGACCCGGAATGTGATCATCGGGGGGATCACCCAGGCCCTTTCCGCGGCCAGCGAGAAGGCCCGGCAGCTCGGCTTCGTTCCTGAGGTCCTTACCGGAGAGCTTGAGGGAGAGGCCAGGGATGCCGCCCGTTTTCTGGCGCAGACCGCACTTCGCGCGCGGGAGCTTGCGAGGCAGGGAGAGCGGCGTTGTCTTCTCTCCGGCGGGGAGACCACGGTGACTGTAAAGGGGATCGGCAGGGGAGGGCGTAACCAGGAGTTTGCCTTGGCCTTTGCCCTGGAGATCGACGGCGTGGACGGGATCGCGATGCTTTCAGCCGGCACCGACGGTACCGACGGCCCCACGGACGCTGCCGGCGCCGTTGTAGACGGATCAACGGCGCAGCAGGCCCGCAGCCTCGGCGTCCATCCGGAGACCTATTTGGGAAACAACGATTCCTATACGTTTTTTAATAAACTCGATGCGTTGACCGGTGAACACCACCACCTGATAACGGGACCCACAGGAACGAACGTCATGGATATTCAAATCATGCTGATTGAAAGGAGCGGATAAAAAATTCTTGTACCGAAAGGGATACTATGATACCATACCGGTTATGTTGTGGAAAATCAGGCATATCAGCCGGGTCGCTTTTCTGTTTCTCTATGCGATCTATGCGTTCACCCCCATACACATGTACGCCATGGCGGGGGCCGACAACGGGAGCCCCGACCGCTTCCTTGCGGGCAAACACGCTTCAACGGACATTGTCTGGGCGAACGTGCTTTTTTCTTTTTTTGGCGATGACGACGATGAGATCGAGGCGCCGACTGCGGGCGCGCGCATTTTCAGCACTGCGCAACAGGGCGGAGATATCGTCCTCGTTAAAAAAAGACGAGCACTTATTCGCGAACAGTTGGACGTTAAACCGCTCTTCGACACGAAGACGCTGCCCCCCGGCGGTCTTGAACGGCTGTCGGCCCGCTTCCAGGAGTACAAAATCGCGGAAGAGCCGCTTCCGCGGGTAACCGACGTTTGTCTTACACTCAACACCGGCCTTTCTCCTCCTTCTTTTATCTCGTAGTCTCATCATCAATCACCATACCGCCGCACGATAATGGTTCTGGCCGCTGTCCTGGGGCAGGCCCTCTGCAGGCTCGAAGGCTGTATTTGTGGCCCCTCGACCGCCGATGCGTATGCGGGTTGAATTTCACAAACGTTCAAATGCTTCGGCAGGCGGATGGTTTTTGAAAGCCACGACCTCCTGTCTCGCGTCGCCGCAGCATCGGCTGCCCGATATGCGGCAAAACTTCGTACGCGTCGCGTGCGGGAAGTGCAGCGGGGATTCATTGCGGGTGCTTAATGACAAGAGAACCGCTTCCCTGAAAAAGAGAACCGGTAAATGACTTCAGACTGAGCGAGGTGTGCACGTTGAGAAAAATACGCGCTTTCATGAGATCGACAGCTTTTGCAAAAGCGGCGGTCGCAGCGTTTTTCGCGGCAATCCTGGGTGTTCTTCCCGCAACAACCCCGGCCGCCGAGAAGGCCGTAGCGCCGGCGCAAGGCATCGAGAAAAAAAATGTTGTTCTCGATGAACGGAAAAGCACCGATGGGAGCATTCTGGACGATGCGCTGGACCTCATCGAGGCCGCGCAGGAGTACTGGACGAAAGGGGACGAGGAGAGGGCCATCGAAGCACTGGACCAGGCGTACGCCTCCATCCTGGAAGTGAAAGCCGGCGTTGACCCGAAACTGATGCAGTCCAAGGAAGATCTCCGCTTCACGATCTCGAAACGCCTGATGGAAATCTACGCGTCCCGGCATATCGCGGCCAAGGGAAATCATCGGGAAATACCCTTGACCATGAATAAATACGTGATGCAAGAAATAAAACTGCTGCAAGGAAGAGATCGCCGGTATTTCATCAAGTCCTACCAGCGTTCCGGCAGATACCGGGATGAAATCGCGAAGGCGTTTAAGGACGCCGGTCTGCCCGAAGAGCTCTCCTGGCTGCCGCTCATCGAGAGCGGGTTCAAGATCAGGGCGCAGTCCCCGGCCCGCGCCCTGGGGCTCTGGCAATTTATCCCCTCGACGGGATACAAGTACGGCCTCCGGAGAAACAGGTGGATCGACGAGCGGCTCGATCCGGTAAAGTCCACGAACGCAGCCGTCTCGTACCTGACCGATCTGCACGAGATTTTCGGGGACTGGGCCACCGTGCTTGCGGCTTACAACTGCGGCGAGGGGACGGTCCTGCGGGCTATCAGCCGCCAGAAAAAGGGCTACCTTGACAGCTTCTGGGACCTTTATGAACGGCTGCCTTACGAAACCGCCCATTATTTCCCACGCTTTCTCGCCGTGCTGGAGATATTGAAGGACCCGGCCCGATACGGGTTTACGCTGGAAGAACCGGACTCCCCCGTGCCGTTTGAGGAGATAACCCTGGCAAGGTCCCTTCGGCTCAGAACGCTCGCGAAAAAGCTCGGCATATCGGGCAGGGACCTTGCCGACTTGAACCCGGAACTCCGCAGAGGTGCCACACCGGCCGCGCCCTATTCCCTTAAGGTCCCCGCCGGAAAGGGCGAGGTCGCGCTTGCCGGCCTGGAGGCGCTGCGGGAGCGGTCCTCCCGGAAGACAACCTACGTGTTCCACCGCGTCGCGAGCGGGGAAACCCTGTCTCATATCGCGGTGCGCTATCACGCAAACATGAAGGCCATTATGAAGACAAACGGGATCGCGAAGGACAGTTTCATCCGCATTGGACAGAAATTGAAGATACCGCTCAATGATATTTCCTGACAGAGGCTGCAATGAGAAGCGGATGAAAGATAAATTCATGAAAAATTGCATGGTAAGACAATGAAGGAAATGAAAAAACTCTCTACAGCGACGCTTCTTGCGCTTCTTACGGTATCGGCGTATTTCCTGGCCGACACGGTGGATGCGATCATCGGAAGGAGCCTCGATGCCGCGGTGCCGCCGCCGGCATCATTTCATCGAGGCAATCCCGTTGTTTTGCCGAGCCGCGAACTGAGCTCCTATGCCCCGGTTCTGGAGCGCGGTCTTTTCGGCGATGGAGCGAAGCCGTCAATAAGCGTTGCCGCGGTCGCGTCCACGACCTACAAGCTTATCGGCACCGTGGAAGGAGAAACGTTCGCCGGCGCCGTGCTCGACGACGGCACGGGACAGGTCTTCTGTCAGCTTAACCGGAAACTGCCCGACGGGTCAATTCTCACGAAGGTCATACGCAACAAGGTCGTCCTCCGGAGACCCGACGGGGTGGATGTCAACGTTGAGATCGTCGACGACACCAAGATCGTCGTTATGCGGCAGAACGGCAGCGCGGGTGTGAAGAGGGGCCCCAACGGCACTTTTGTGGTGGACCAGCGCGAGGTGTTGGCCAGCACAAAGAACATGAGCCAGGTCCTGACGCAGGCCCGGGCGCTTCCGTATGTGGAAGGGGGGAAAACGGTCGGCTTCCGGATCAACGAAATCGTCCCCGGCAGCATCTACACGAAAATCGGGCTCCAGAACGGCGACGTCATCCAACGGGTCAACTCCCAGGAACTTGATAACCCGGCCAAGTTTTTCCAGCTCTACCAGGGGCTCCAGAACGAAAGAAGCATTGTCATTGACCTGATCAGGAACGGTCAACCTCAGACGCTGAACTATGAGATTCGTTGAATCAGTCGAATAAACGCCGGCGAGAATAATTCGTCGTGAAATAAGGGGGTGATGACGATTCGTGGTCGTTTCTTTATCGCGGCCGTCGTGGTTTACGCTATCGGGCTTTCCTGGACTGTTCCCGCGCATCCGGCTTACAGCTCCGAAGCCGGGCGCATGTACGCCGTCGCCTTGCAGCGCCTGGCAGATCTCAAGAAATCCATCAAGAATCGACAGTACCGCTCCTACTGGTTCGATTGCGCCCGTACCTTCGAACTTGTGGAAAAGAAATACCCGAAGAGCCCGCAAGCCGGAGACGCATGCTTTGACCGCGCAGCGATCTATCGGGATCTCTACCGGTACAGCGCATATCCAAAAGATATCGACGAAGCTCTCCGGGTCTACAAAACATGCCAGGCCGCCTATCCCGAACACGTCAGGGCCGCCGAGGCTTTATACCACATCATCGAACTCGCCCGTAAGCACAGGAACGGAGACAGCCTTGCCGCCGATGCCTATTCGCTGTTGTCCAGGTCCTATCCCGGCAGCAGGTGGACGATAAAAGCAAAGGCCCGCCTGAAGTATCGGGCCAGGGCGACGATCAGAAAACGAAGGCTGGCGCTCGCGGCGCGCGGGAAGGCGAATCCCGCCGGGGTGGTGCGGAGTATCCGGTATCGGTCCGGGGGGGACTATACGCGCATCGTCATCGACCACGATAACAAAGTCAAATTCCGGGTCCTCGAACTGAAAAATCCGGACCGTCTCGTTTTCGACCTTCTCAATGCGAGGATGGCCCCGTCGGTGGACAGCGGACCATTACGGGTGAACGACGGAATCCTGCGCCGGGTGCGCGCGAGCCAATATACGCCCCACATCGTGCGCGTGGTGCTTGATTTGGCGGACATCAAAAGCTATGCGGCCTTCCCGCTTCGCGGTCCCCGGAGGTTGGTCATCGACGTGATGGGAGCCGCTGCAGCCGCGCCCCCTCTCGTCGCCTCCGGGGAGAAAACCCATTCCGGTTCAAAGAGCGCGCCGGTCCTTGGGCTTGAAGGGGAGAGCAGCGAAGGCCCCCAACTTTCCCTTTCCCGCCAACTGGGCCTCAAGGTAAGGACCATCGCGATCGACGCGGGCCACGGCGGTCATGACCCGGGTGCAATCGGCAGGGGAGGGACAAGGGAAAAAAATTTGACCCTCGATATCGCGAAAAGGCTTGCCGCGCTTGTGGAGGAGCGCCTGGGGTGCGCGGTCGTTATGACGCGGGACAGGGATGAGTTTATCCCGCTTGAAGACCGGCCTGCGATCGCGCGGACGAAAGGCGCAGACCTGTTCGTCTCCATCCACGTCAACGCGAGCCGGAGGAGCCGGGCGCGGGGTATTGAGACCTACATCCAGGGGCTGCGCGCCTCGGATCGGGACGCCATGGCCACGGCTGCCAGGGAAAACGCCACTACCTCCAAAACCCTCGGAGAGCTTGATGGCGAGCTTGCCAAAATTCTTACGGGGCTGCGAATGGAAAGCAACGACGAGGACTCGATACGCCTTGCCCATGCCGTGCAGGGGGCGCTTGTGGACGCACTGAAGCCCGTGCAGGGCCGGGTAGTCGACCTTGGCGTCAAACGGGCTTTTTTTTACGTGCTCATCAATACTGCGATGCCGAGCATTCTGGCCGAGGTGGGTTTCCTCAGTAATCCCGCTGAAGAGAGGCTGCTGAAGAAAGAATCCTACCGGCAGGCGATTGCCGAGGCGCTCTACGACGGCGTGAAAAAATATGTAGACGCCCGCAGTCCGCAGATGGCGGCAACGTAAAATGTATCAGAATATCCCGAGGAGGGATTGTTGCCTTTCCGCCGGTGGACGTAAGCGAATTCGTATCGAACGCATTTTACACGGTCTGCCGGGTCTGCTAAACTTAGAAAAAAGAACGCCATCACGGGAGGACGGGTCATCATGGAAAAGCTGTTCATGCCGGCAGTTCTGGCCCTCGCGGCAGCAGCGGGGTTGCTGGTCGTCAGATTCATAGCCTTCAGGGTCCTTCACGCCTGGGCGGCGAAGACGGAGACTCAGGTTGACGATATCATCATCGAATCCCTCCGCACGCCCTCCGTTTTCTGGTCCGTTGCCCTCGGTATTTACATCGGCGTCGCCCTGTCCGAACTTCCCGAGCGGTATATATTCACCATCACCAGGCTCATTTACATCATTGTGATTCTGTCCGTCACCGTCGCCACAGCGAACCTCTCCGGCAGGATTTTCAAGAGTTACATCCGGCAGACGAACCTTCCGTTGCCCACGACGGGGCTTGCTTACGGGCTCGTGAAGGGAATCATATTCATTGTCGGGTTTTTGATCATCCTGAGCGTACTCGGGATATCGATTGCCCCCCTGCTTACCGCCCTCGGCGTCGGCGGTCTTGCCGTGGCCCTGGCGCTGCAGGACACGCTGGCAAACCTCTTCGCAGGAATCCACATCCTCGTGGAGAAGTCCATCAGGGTCGGCGACTTTATCAGGCTCGAAACGGGCCAGGAGGGGTACGTTCAGGACATCACCTGGAGGACGACGCGGGTGCGGATGCTGCCGAACAATATGGTGGTGATCCCCAACAGCAAACTTGCCCAGAGCGTGGTCACGAACTACTACCTCCCGGAGAAGCGCATGTCGCTCCCTATCCTCATCAGCGTCAGCTACTCCTCAGACCCGGATCGAGTGGAACGGATCCTGGTCGAAGAAGCGAAAAAGGGAACAGGTGATATTTCCGGACTCCTTGCGGACCCCGAACCCTTTGTACGGTTCATACCCGGTTTCGGCGCGAGCTCGCTGGACTTCACGCTCATTTGCCAGGTGAAGGAATTCACCGACCAGTACCTTGTCCAGCATGAACTGAGAAAGCGCATCTTCAGGCGATTCAAAGAAGAAGGCATCGAGATTCCTTTTCCGCAACGGACCGTGCACCTCAGGCGGGAACAGGAGGATACGCCATGAGCGGGACCTTTGAGTTCAAGCAATGCATAACCCTGCTTAAGTCCACGGGCAGGCGCGCGCGTACGCTGCGCGAGCTCCGGGAGCATCTTGCCCAGGTCGGCGGACGGTCGCTATCCCGATGAAGACCGTTACCTTCAGAAAAGAAGTGCAGGAGCAGCTCGACCTGATAAAAACCGCCGACATCGTCGTCGGCATCCCGAGCTTCAATAACGCCCGGACAATCGGCCACGTGGTCCGTGCGGTCCAGGCAGGTCTGGCAAAATATTTTCCGGACCGGAAGAGCGTGCTGGTCAATTCCGACGGCGGTTCAACGGACAAGACCCTCGATGTAGTGAAAGAAACGAGCATCGAGGATTACTCTTCCATCCTTCTGCACCACCGCGTGGAGCCTTTGTTCAGGATCGCAACTCCCTATTCCGGACTCCCGGGCAAGGGGAGCGCCTTTCGGACCATTTTTGAGGTCGCTGAAGCATTGGACGCAAAGGCCTGCGTTGTCGTTGATTCGGACCTCAGGAGCATAACCCCCGAATGGATCGAACTCCTCGTGAAGCCGGTGCTTGAGGACGGGTTTGACTACGTGGCCCCCCTGTACCACCGCCACAAGTACGACGGGACCATCACCAACAGCATCGTCTATCCGCTCACGAGGGCGCTCTACGGCAAGCGGGTGCGCCAGCCCATCGGCGGCGACTTCGGCTTTTCGGGAAAGCTCGCCAAGTTTTATTTGACCAAGGACGTCTGGCAAACCGACGTTGCCCGGTTCGGCATCGACATCTGGATGACCACAACAGCGATCGCAAACCAGTTCAGGGTGACCCAGTCGTTTCTCGGCGCCAAGATCCACGACGCGAAGGACCCGTCAGCGGACCTCTCCTCAATGCTCTACCAGGTTGTCGGCGCGACGTTCGAGCTCATGGAGACCTACGCGGACGTCTGGAAGCCTGTCCGCGGGTCGGAACCGGTGCCGGCTTTCGGATTTGAATACACGGTCGGACTCGAACAGGTCAATGTGAATACCGGGCGGATGCTGAACCTTTTCAGGGAAGGCCTTAAAAACCTCCGGGAGATATGGACCGACGTCCTTGGACTTGGTGATTTCCGGGAGGTGGAAAGGATCGGTTTGCTCGGAGCTAAGGAGTTCCGCTTCCCTCTCGGATTGTGGACCCGGGTCATTTACGATTATGCCATCGCTTTTCACGAGAAGAAACTGCCGGCCGAACATCTGATAAAGTCCCTGACGCCGCTTTACCTCGGAAAGACCGCGTCGTTTATCCTCGAAGTGGAACAGATGGGCCAGCAGGAGGCGGAGGCCGAAATCGAAAAACTGTGCCTCGAATTTGAAAAGAACAAGGAATACCTTATAACATGCTGGAAATAATCTTCGGAGGTGCGCCATGACGGATTTTCTGAACCTGATCCTTGAACCCTTGCAGGAGCTGTTTTTGAGGTTCAAAGCTTTTCTCCCGAACCTCCTGGCAATGCTCGTCATTGTTATTGCCGGGATTCTTCTGGCCAGACTCTTAAGGGCCGTCTTCGTGCGATTCCTGAAGGCAATCAACTTCGACAGCTGGTCCGACCGGATGGGGATGACAACGCTTTTGCGCAAAGGCGACCTGTGGGCCAAACCGGCCCTTGCGCTCGGCGCTATCGTCTTTTGGGCACTGGTCATCGTGGTGTTGATGACCGGCCTGAGCGCGCTCAAGATCTCTGCGATCGATCAGCTCGTGGCACAGTTCTTCATGTATCTGCCGCGTGTTTTTTCCGCGGTCCTGATCCTGATCGTGGGCTATGTGCTTGCCGGGTTCATCAGCCGGGCAATGCTGATCGCTGCGGTGAACAGCGGGTTTCATTACGCCAAGCTCCTTGCCGAGGCCATACGGCTTCTGTTGACCGTCCTGATCCTGGCCATGGTCCTGGAACAGCTCCAGGTCGCGCCGGGTATCGTGCTTGCCGCGTTTTCCATCATCTTCGGAGGGATCGTGGCCGCGCTCGCCATATCCTTCGGCGTGGGAGGCATCGAAGCCGCAAAACGGATGATCGAGCGCGAGACCGTGGAAAAGCGCGCGAACGGTGCGAAGGACGACATCGAGCACATCTGACGAAGGGAGGACCCATGACCGATTTCTACCAAACGGGGATCATCACCACACTGCACAGTCTTGGGAAGCCATCGCTCGAGCGGCTGGAGTCCGAACTCACTGACTTTTCAAAGACCCGGCCCATAGCCCTGGTGCTGCCGGCGCTCTATTCCGAGTTCGAGGGGCCTGCCATGCCCGGGATTGTCCGGGAACTCGCCAAGGTGCGCTACCTGAATGAGATCGTGCTCGTTCTTGACAAGGCCTCGGAAAAACAGTTTCAAGGGGTGCGGGACTTTATGTCGCCGATCGCGACGCCTGTCCGCATTATCCATAACGACGGCAAAAGAATAACGGAAATATACGAAACCCTCTCTCGAAACGGGCTTGATGTCGGACAGCGCGGCAAAGGCCGCTCGGCATGGCTAGCCTACGGCTACGTCCTCGCCCGGGAGCGATCAGAGGTCATCGCTCTCCATGATTGCGATATCGTCAACTACAGCAGGGAGATGCTGGCCCGTCTCTGCTATCCCGTGGCAAATTCCAATCTGGACTATGTGTTCTGCAAGGGGTTCTACAGCAGGGTAACGAACAAAATGCACGGCCGGGTTACGCGTCTTCTGGTGACGCCCCTCGTCCGGGCTCTCCAGCAGCTCATCGGACAGCACCGGTTCCTGGCGTTCCTCGACAGCTTCCGCTATCCCCTTTCAGGCGAGTTTTGCATGACCATTGACGTGGCGCGCGTGAACAGGATCCCCTGGGACTGGGGCCTCGAGGTCGGTTCTCTGGCGGAGGTCTACCGCAACTATTCACCGCGCCGCGTGTGCCAGGTGGACATCGCCGCGACCTATGAACACAAACACCAGGAGCTTTCGGCCGAAGACCCGGAAAAGGGCCTGATGAAGATGACCATCGATATCTGCAAATCCATTTTCCGGACCCTTGCTTCGGAAGGCGTCGTGTTCTCGGAAGGCTTGTTCAAATCTCTTTCCGTGGCCTACCTGAGACTGGCCGAGGACACCATCCTGAAGTACGAGGCCGATGCCTCCATCAACGGGCTTGAGTTCGACCGGCATGAGGAAGCGAAGGCCGTGGAAGCCTTTACCCGGGCGATTACGCAGGCATCGAAATTATTCATGGAAAATCCCATGGGCACGCCCCTCATCCCGAACTGGAACCGGGTGACGTCTGCGATTCCGGATATTTTGGAAATGCTGAAAAAAGCAGTGGATGCGGACAATACGTAAGCGGGATCCCGCTGCCTGTTCGGGACTCTCCCCCATGTTTGCCGTGGTCTTTATCTCCCGCCGGGAAGTTTCTGCCGTCGAAAAAAACTCTTTCCAATACAACCGCACTAATTTTTTCTTGACAAAACGACTTAATGGAATATACTACGGCATCGTTACGCGGTTTTTCTGTAAAACCTGATTTTTGACAAAGCGGGATTTTCTTTAGATGGAAACGGAACAGTATCTTCTTTCAGGTATTATATTTTTCGTAGTCAGTGCACTCAGCGCACTCGTACCAGCAAAAAAAATCAGAACAACGGCCTATTTCCTCTCCCTGCTCGGCTCGCTGAGCTTTCTTTTCCTGGGTTTTAACCTTATCACAGCAGCTCCGGCGTCCTTTCCCGTTCTTGCGGTGTCTTCGTATTTCGAGTTTGCGCTGCGCGGTGACGCGCTGTCCGGTTTTTTCGTCATCACGATCTCCCTCATCACCTTTGCCATTTCCATCTATTCCATCGGCTTTACTCGCGACATGGCCCGTGCCGGCTTTCTGGGCTTCTTCTACAATATCCTGATTCTGAGCTTGTATGCGGTTGTGCTGTCCGAAAACCTCTTCACCTTCCTGATTGCGTGGGAGACCATGGCGATCGCGTCCTATCTCCTCGTAACGATCGAACGGACGGAGAAAGCGTCGCGCGCCGGACTTTTTTACGCGGTGATGACCCATATCGGAACGGCGTTCATCATCGTGCTGTTCTTTCTGCTCTACCGTGCGACCGGGAAGATGGATTTTGAGGGCATGAAGGCAGGGATCGCCGCTATGCCTGCTGATATCAAGTCCGTCGTCTTCGTCTTTGCCCTGATCGGCTTCGGCACCAAGGCAGGACTCATCCCGCTCCATACCTGGATCCCCCGCGCCTATCCCGTCGCGCCTCCCCAGGTTGCGGCATTGATGTCGGGACTCATGGTCAAGATGGGCATTTACGGCATCATCCGCATCTGCATGGACGTCATGGGGCAGGGGCCGGAGTGGTGGGGGATCACGGTCATCGCCGTCGGCGCCGTTTCAGCCCTGTTGGGCATTCTGTACGCAATCATTGAAAATGAGCTGAAATTATTTCTCGCATACTCCAGCGTGGAGAACATCGGGATCATCCTGCTCGGCGTGGGTGCGTCAATGATGTTCAAAAGCAGCGGACTGTATGCGCTGTCCTCGGTTGCGCTCGCAGCGGCCCTGTTTCACGTATTGAACCATGCCTTGTTCAAAGGGGCGCTTTTTCTGGGATCAGGATCGATCATCCGCGGCGCAGGCACGGGGAACATGGAACGTATGGGAGGACTGCTCAAGCGCATGCCCTACACGGGGCTCTTCTTTCTCGCCGGGGCCCTTTCGATCTGCGCGCTCCCTCCTTTTAACGGTTTTGTGAGTGAATGGCTTACGTACCAGTCGCTGCTTCTCGGCTATCAGTCTCCGTCAATAACGGCAAAGATCGTGTCTCCCCTGGGGGGCGCGGCCCTGGCGCTTACCGGCGCTATTGCAGCGGCGGGATTTGTGAAGGCCTTCGGTATTTCCTTCCTCGGCATGCCCAGGACCGCGGAGGCCAAGGACGCCAGGGAAGGTTCGCCGTCGATGTTGATCGGCATGGGGCTGCTTGCCGTGCCCTGTCTGCTGTTCGGACTTTTCCCCGGGCTGGCGCTGTCATGGCTGCTTCCGGCAGTGTTTGCCCTTACCGGCGCTTTTCCGGCCCTGGAGTCGCACGGCGTCCTGGTCATCGGGCAGACGTCGGCAGCGCTGTCTCCGGCCGCCTTGCTCATTACCATGATATTCATGGCCGTCGCTGTCTTGCTCGCCATCAGGATTATGGGCGGGAAAAGAAAGACCGTCTATGCCGATTCCTGGGACTGCGGCATTCGCGGACTCACGCCCCGGATGCAGTATACCGCCACGGCCTTTACCAAACCGCTCCGCATCATCTATAAACGCATTTATCTTCCGAGCCGGGATCTCAAGGTCCGGTATGTCCTGAAGCCGTTCTTCGTCAAATCCATCCAGTACGGCGGGGAAATCACCCCGTTCTTCGAGCGGTACTTGTACGAGCCGGTTACCGGCTTCATCAACGTGGTTGCCGGGAAGGTCAGGTTGCTGCAATCGGGGAGCCTCCAGTTGTATCTGGGGTACATCCTGATAACGCTTATCGTACTGTTGATATTCGGAACGTAGCGAAGCCAGGGTCAAGGGTCAAGGGTCAAGGGTCAAGGGTCAAGGCAGGGCATACAGCAAACATGCATAATTTTCAATTTCTGATAATCATTCTGTTCTCGCCGCTCGTCAACGGCTTGATCAAGAAGCTCAAGGCCTCCATGCAGGGCCGTGTCGGGCCGGGCGTATTCCAGCCGTACTATGATCTTCTGCGTCTCCTGAAAAAGGACATGGTGGTCTCCACGGTCACCTCATGGATCTTCAAGGCAACTCCCTACATCGTATTTGCTGCGACCGTCGTTGCCGCCCTGATCGTCCCGGTGGTGTCCACGCTCTCCTCCTTCAGTATAACGGGCGATGTGATCGCGCTCATTTATCTTTTCGCCCTCGCGCGGTTCTTCATGGCCCTCGCCGGGCTTGATGCCGGCACGGGTTTCGGCGGCGAGGGCAGCAGCCGGGAAATGACCGTCGCGATCCTGGTCGAACCCATGATGATGCTTGCGCTCTTTACCGCCGCCATCTCCGCGGGCTCCACGAACCTTGTTCGCATCGCCACGGTCCAGAGCGTCAACTTTTCCCCGTCGCACCTGCTCGCGCTTTCCGCGTTCCTGGTGGCGATCATCGCCGAAACGGGCAGGGTGCCTGTTGATAATCCGGACACCCACCTGGAATTGACGATGATCCACGAAGGCATGATCCTGGAGTATTCGGGACGATATCTTGCTCTCATGGAGTGGGGGCATTTCATAAAGCAAATGGTCCTGTTCACGCTCGCCGTGGACATCTTTTTCCCGGCCGGCATGGTGCAGGCCTCCGGCGGCGTAACCGTTGCCGCGGCAGCCGGCATCTATGCGCTGAAGATGCTGGGTATGGCCGTGCTGATGGCGCTGGTCGAGTCTACGCGGGCCAAGGTGCGGTTTTTCCAGCTCCCCTCGATCCTGGGCAGCGCATTTGTCCTTGCGTTTTTATCGCTGGTAACGCACATCATGATGGAGAAGTAGCTGTATGCAGGCCAGTCGAAACATTTTGTTTTGTATTGTGTGCAATGGAGTGAAACGAATTGAAAAACTGGATCGAAGCTTTTTCCGTTATTGACTTTATCTCCATAGGCATCCTTTTGACCGCCGTGACGCTGAATGCCTTTAAGAGCATCGAGTCCTACGTTAAGGCGTACACGATCAACTCGTGGCTCCTGGCGGGCCTTATTGCCGTGGTCGCGGTCCTGGTGGGCGAAACGCATTTGTATATAGCGGCCCTTCTGACCCTTGCGACGAAGGGCATCCTGATCCCGCTCTTCCTTCGCAGGATCGTGCGCCGGATGCGGGTGACCCATGAGATCCAGCCCTACATCAGCAACTCGTTGTCCCTGGCCATATCGGGCATTCTGGTCGCCGTGGTATATGCTTCGCTCAAAGACGGCATCTTCGTTACGGGATTCTCGAGGAACGCGCTCCAAATCTCCATTGCCGTGATCCTGATCAGCCTGTTCATCATGATCACGAGGAAAAAGGCGCTGACGCTGGTGATCGGGCTCCTGTTTATGGAGAATGGGCTTTTCCTCGCCGGGTTCTCTTTGACCTTCGGCATGCCGACGATGATCGAGCTTGGCATGTTGTTCGACATGCTTATGGGGGTCATCATTCTGGGCATTTTCGCGGTGCAAATCAAGCGGGCCTTTGCGTCGGCCGACCTGGATCAGTTGACGGTGCTCAAAGGATAGTTCAGAGCCTGCACCCGCGAGTTCGAGTGCCGGGCGCGAGAGCAGGATGTTCAAAGTTCGGAGTTCAAAGTAGAGGCAGAAGACATACATGATTGCAATACTCGTCATACCGATCGTTACGGCGATCGTCTGTTACAACATATGGAACCCCCGGGTCGTCGGCTACGTGAGTCTTGCTGGGGTCGTTGCCCTCGTGGTCGCGGCGTTCCCGGTCATTACGGCGTCGCTCGTAAGCCCGGTATCGGCGCTGAACGAGGCTTTTTCCATGGATGCCCTCTCGGGGTATGTCATGTCGCTCGTGATTTTCCTGAGTCTTGCCTCGGCCATCTATTCCATCAGCTATCTCGAGCATGAATTCGAAGCCGGGCTCACGAACCCCCGCGGGGTCCGGACGTATTACGGATTGCTTCACCTCTTTATCTTCACGATGCTGCTGGTGACGATGGCGAACAACCTTGCCATCATGTGGATCGGGATCGAGGCCACGACGATCGTGTCGGCACTCCTCATCGGCCTCGGGTTCCACAAGCGCCCGCTGGCGATTGAAGCCGCGTGGAAATACATCATTCTCTGCACCGTGGGGATCACCTTCGCGCTGCTCGGGACCTTTATCGCCTACTACGCATCGACGGCAATCATGGGGACCGAAGGAGCGCTCAACTGGACCGTCCTCCAGGGGGTCGCGCACAAGCTGAACCCCGCGACCATGAAGCTTGCCTTCGTCTTCGTACTCGTGGGATACGGCACGAAAGCGGGCCTGGCGCCGGTCCACAACTGGCTTCCCGACGCCCACAGCCAGGCGCCGAGTCCCATCAGCGCCTTGCTTTCCGGGATCCTGCTCAACACCGCTTTTTACGGCATCATGCGTTTCGTTTCCATTGTCCAGCCGTCGACAGGCAGCGCTTTCACCGGCAACCTGCTCATTATCTTCGGCCTCATTTCCGTCGGCATCTCGTCCATCTTTATCCTGGTACAGGACAATTACAAACGACTGCTTGCGTACAGCAGTATCGAGCACATGGGCATCATCTCCCTCGGTGTCGGCTTCGGCGGCCCGGTCGGCATTTACGGCGCTCTGCTGCATATCCTGAACCATGCGCTTTCGAAGCCGCTCATGTTCTTCGCTTCCGGCAAGATCCAGGCCCGCTTCGGTTCCACGAACATCGCGAACGTGCGGGGAGTGCTCACGTCCATGCCGCTCCTCGGGACCCTGACCTTCATCGGTGCACTGTCGCTTTCCGGCACGCCGCCGTTCAATATCTTCGTGAGCGAATTTACGGTGCTCAAGGCCGGCGTGGACCGCGGGTTATGGTTTGCCGTGGCGCTGTTCCTTGTTTTCGTGGTCATTGTTTTTTACGGTGTGCTGTCGGGTTTCGGGAAAATGCTGTTCGGGAGGCCCGAGGAATCGACAGTGGCGCCCTCGGCGCATTATCCGCAGGGATTAAATCTCGGAGGTGTGCTTGCGAATGGGGTGATGATCGTGATGGCTGCGTCAATCATCCTCCTGGGGTTCAAAGTCCCGGCTATCATTGACACCACGATCAAGGCCTGTGTCCTGGTCCTGGGAGTAAAGTAATGGAAACGATCGTCAAAAAAGCGGTCAGCATAACGGACCATTTGAACGAGTCCTACCTCGAAGTCGGGCGCGATGACTTCAAGGAGATCTGCCGGCATTTATTCGAGGACCTTCATGCACTCCTGCGGGTCCTGTTTGCTGCTGATGAACGGGAAAAGGACGGCGTGTTCAGGGTCTATGCGGTCTTTTCCGTGCCCGGCGCCGACCGGTTTACCATTATCGTGCTGCCGATCAAGCCTGAAGAACCCCGGTTCCCGTCCATAACCACGCTGGTTCCCGCAGCCCACTGGTATGAGCGGGAGATCAGGGATATGTTCGGGCTGGAGCCCCAGGGGCACCCTGACCAGCGCAGACTCGTTTTTCATGAAGCGTTCCCCGCGCATTCCCACCCGCTTCGCAAGGATTGGTCGATCTCGGCACCGGAGCTGAGCGAATGGGGGGAAGGGGAGACAATAAAAGTTGCCCATCCCTTCATGGAAGTTTCCGGCGAGGGCCTCGTCGAGATCCCCGTGGGCCCCGTGCACGCGGGTATCATCGAACCCGGGCACTTCAGGTTCAGCGCAGTAGGAGAAACCATTTTCTTTCTTGAGCCGCGCTTGTCCTATACCCATAAGGGCACTGAAAAGCAGTTCGAGAAGCTGGCCTTTTCCGAAGGCGTGAAACTGGCGGAGCGCGTCTCCGGCACTTCTTCCTTCGCGCACGGCGCCGCTTGTTGCATGGCTGTCGAGCGCATGATGGGCATCGAAATCACGGAAAAAGCGGCCGCGATCAGGACGCTCGTGCTCGAGCTGGAGCGGCTTTACAACCACGTCGGCGATATCCACAACATGTGCGCGGG